>DATMPY010000085.1:0-6903 GCA_035566955.1 Solirubrobacteraceae bacterium
GAACCTGTTCCACGTCCGCGGGAGTGGTTCGCCCTCATCCGACCGCCGCCTGGCTTTCCGCGCAGGCCTCCGCCTTGCCCTCCTTCCCACCGCCTTCGCCGTGTTGCTGACAGTCGGCGCCTCGCCTGCCCTGGCCGCCGGTGCGCCCGAAGCCGAAACTCCGGAATTCCGCAATGTCACCGCCACCTCCGCCCACCTCCACTCCACGGTGAACCCCAGAGGGTCCGCGACCCACTGGCGCTTTGAATCCGCGGCCTCAGAAAGCGGTCCCTGGACTCCCGTCCCCGGCGCCGCAGGCGCCGTCTCCCAGGCCGAAGCCGAAGCTTTGGCCAAAGCAAAAGCCTTGGGAAACGGCTTCACCGCCGTCATCGGAGGCGCCTTCACCGGCCTCACCCCTGCCACCACCTACTACATCCGCCTCTTTGCCGAAGACGAACCGGAACCTGGCGTACACGACGAAGCCACCTCCAAACCCTCCAGCTTCGAGACCGCCGGCCCGCCTACCGCCACCACATTCCTCGAACATGCCCTCGACGGTGAATCGATCCGCGTCTTCGGCTCCGTCGATCCCCACAGCACCCCCACCTCCGAGGAACAGAGGATCACGATCGAAGGCGCCCCCACCGGTGGCACCTTCGCCCTCACCTTCAAGGGCCAGACAACCGGTGCGACCGGCACCGCCACCGCCACTAAAGGCTCTGATGAAGTCACGGCTGTCGCCACCACGACCGGTTCCTTCCACGACGGCGAGCTCGTCTCCGGTGTCGGCATCCCGCCCGGCACCGCCATCACCGAAAACAACCTCGACAATGCCGGCTCGGGGAGCCTGACCCTCTCCGCGGCCGCGACCGAAAGCAATACCGGCGTCGCCCTCACCGCCAACCTTCCCTACAACGCCGAAGCCGAAGTCGTGAGCAATGCGCTGAGCAATCTCCCCGGCAAACCCCAACTGGGTGTCGGAGGGCCCCCCGGCGGCCCTTACACGGTCATCTTCCATGAATCCGACGGCGGAGTAGACCAGCCCCAGATCGAAGGCGACGCCCTCGGTCTCACCCCCTTCGGCACGATCGCCGTCGTCACCACCCAGCAGGGCGGCGAAGGCTACGACACCCACTACCGATTCCAGTACGTCAGCCAGGAAAAGTTCGCCGCGACCGGATGGGCCGAAGCGCCAGAAACTCCCTCGGTAGATATCAGCTCGGGTGACAGCTCTGTCGATGTCAGCCAAGACCTCCCCGGCCTCCAGGCCGGGGCAACCTACCACTACCGCGTCCTCGCGACCAATAACTCTCCGGGCAACCCCGTCGTCGCAGCTGAAGAAAAGACGCTCGTCGTGCCGGCTCCGGCGCCTGTCGAAGAAACGGGCGCGTGTCCCAACGCGCAGTTCCGCAGCGGCGCGTCCGCGAATCTTGCCGACTGCCGTGCCTACGAGCAGATCACCCCGGTCGACAAGGAAGGCGCCACCGAAGTCTACAAGCCCGAAGCGCCCTACATCAACGGAGGCACACTGTATGGCGAAGACGGCGACCACTTCATGGTCGTCGCGGCGTCCACGAGGTGGGGCGCTGGCCCCAGGGGCGGTCAGGGTCCCTACTTCTTCTCCCGCGATCCGCAGAAGGGCTGGCAGATGACTGCGGCGACTCCGCAGCCGGAAGCCGGGATCAATCGCTACCTTGCCCAGATCGTCAGCCCCGACCTGACCGGAGTCGGGCTCGAATCCAGCTGGACGACCGGCCGCTCGGGTCCATCATCCTTCACATCATCGGAAACCACGGAATTCAAGGCCGGTCCCCCGGGCGGCCCCTACACCACCCTCTCGATTCCCGTAAAACAGGCGGGGCTGGGCTGGGTGGGCGCCTCCGAAGACTTCTCAAAGCTCATCCTCGCAACTGGCGACCGCTCCCTGGTGGCGGCCCAGGTCTCCGCCACCAAACAGGGTGAAGACCTCTACGAAGTCTCAGGTGGCGAAGTGCGCCAGCTGAACGTCCTCACCGGCGGCTCGACGGTCGGCGCCTGCGGTGCGCGAATGGCACGTGGCGTCAAGGAAGCGGGCTCCGAACTCGACCGCCACAGCAGCCGCCACGCCGTCTCGTCCGACGGGCGCCGTGTCCTCTTCGAAGCGGTGCCCGGCAGCAACTGCGAAGGCGAACCGGAGAATCTCTACATGCGCGTGAACGGTGCCGAAACCGTCGACATCGGCGCCTACAAGTTCCTCGCCGCCGATGCCGCAGGCTCCCGGCTCCTGCTCGAAGACGGCTCCTCCGGCGAACTCTTCCTCTACGAAACCGAGCCGGCCAGTGCCAAGCACCTCGCCACGCCCGCCGAACGTACCGAAGCCGAAGAAGGGCTCGGGCTCATAGCACGCTATTCCTATTTCGAAGCGACCGAATACCTCGGCTTTCACCCAGGCGGCACCGAGCGCCCCTGGGTCCGCGCCCATAGTACGGGAGGCTATCAATATATCGAACCCGGGGGGAATTTAGCGCCCCAGCTCTGGCGCTACGACCGTGCCGAACATCTCGCCGAGTGCATCTCCTGCGCGTCCCCCTTCGACCCCGAACCGAGGTTGGGCGTCGGCGAAGGCGGCGTGGGGGGAGCCATCGAAGAGACCAGGGACGGCGAGCCGAACAACACGGATTTCACGGCCGATGGCAACTATGCCTTCTTCGAGACCGCCGCGGCGCTCGTTCCGCAGGACGTCAACGGCGAAGTCCACGTCGAACCCCCCAACCCGCCCTTCGGCAACCAGTGCGGCGGGGAACCGTGCCTCTTTCCAGAACGTCCGAACACCTCCCCGTCCACGGACATCTACGAGTGGCGCAGGGACGGTGTTCAGGGCTGCGTGCGCATCCAGGGTTGCCTCAGCCTCATCACCCCCGGCAAGGACGGCTTCCTGGTCGAATTGCTCGGTACCACCCCGTCCGGCCATGACGTCTTCTTCTACACCAACTCCCGACTCGTGCCCCAGGATGACGACACCGCCGGCGACGTCTACGACGCCCGCATCGATGGCGGCTTCGCCGAACCGATCGGTCCGATCGAATGCGAAGGGGACGCCTGCTCGACGCCGTTTGCGGCTCCGAACGATCTCACGCCCTCGAGTGCCACCTTCCACGGCGCGGGCGACGTGTTGAGGGGGACGCTGCCGGAAGCCAAGCCCAAGTCGAAGAAGAAGGCCAGGAAGAAGCACGCGAAGCAGAGGGCCAAGGCAAGGAAGAAAGCCAGGAGGGCCGCAGCGAATGCCAATAAGAGCAACCATCGGAGGGGTAAGTGATCATGCGTATCTCACAAAGACTCCCCCTTCCCCTGCTCTGGCGGACGGAAGGCGTGCAGGCTCGACGGCGGTCTCTGGTAATGGCAGTAGCGGCAACTGTAATTGCAGGTGTTGTGGCTTGCACTGCCGGGCCGGCGGCCGCCGTGCCAAGCGGACACCCCTTCGAAATCGAACCGGGCTCGTTCCACATCGCCACCTCCACCGACCAGGCCGCCGCGCACGAGGACCTCACGACCTCCTTCGATTTCGCCCACAACGTCAATGGCCAGACTTACAACGACGTCCGCAGCGTGATCGTCAACCTCCCCCCCGGCTTCATCGGCAACAACACCGCCATCCCGATCTGCACTCAGGCGCAACTCCTCAGTTTTCGTTGCCCGGTTGCCAGCCAGGTGGGTACGATCACCCTCCACCTCAACCTCAGCCAGATCCCCAGCTCGGAGTACATCTTCCCTGTCTACAACATGGAAGTCACGAGCTTTGGCACCACCGCCATGCTCGGCTTCGACATCGGCGGCCTGCTCATCCAGGAGTTGCCGATCAACGTCCGGCCCGGGGACTCCGGCGTCACCATCACGACCCCCGACATCGAAAAGAACGGCGAAGTCCACCACATCTCGGTCACGATCTGGGGCGTCCCGGCCGCCCATGAACACGACGCCGAACGCGGCCGCATCTGCGAGGAAATCACCACCGTAGGAGACCTCGAATGCGAAGGCGGCAGTAAGACGGCGAATATTCCCATCAAGCCCTTCCTCTCCAACCCGACCAGTTGCGGGCCGACGATCGTAACGATGGAAGCCTACTCGTGGGAGGAACCCGAACACGTCTCCAGGGCGTCCGCTGAAATTGCCCCGATCGCTGAATGCGAACGGGTCCCGTTCGAACCCTCGCTCGTGGCTCAGCCGACCACGAACGCGGCTGAATCCCCCGCCGGTTTGAATATCTCGCTGGTCGTTCCGCAGCGCTGGGAAGAACCGTTCTCGATCGGGACGGCGAACATCAAGGACACCGTGCTCGCGTTGCCAGTGGGGTATACGGTCAACCCATCCGCGGGCTCGGGTCTGGGTGTCTGCACACCGGCACAGTACGCAGCGGAAACCTCTTCCTCGCTGCCCGGCGAAGGCTGCCCGGCGGAATCGAAGATCGGCGCGGTCGAAGTCGAAACACCTGTCCTCGCGGAAAAGCTCACCGGCGCGATCTATGTCGCCAAGCCGTTCGATAACCCGTTCGACTCACTGCTCGGCCTGTATATCGTCGTGAAGGACCCCGCCCGCGGGATCGTCGTCAAACTCGCGGGTCATATCGAACCTGACCCCGTGACCGGCCAGCTCGTCACCAGGGTCGATGAAGACCCGCAGGTACCGTTCAGCAAGTTCACGCTGAAGTTGCGCCAGGGCGCGACCTCGCCGCTGGTCAGCCCACCCGCCTGTGGTACATATACCGCGGAAGCGGACTTCACACCGTGGTCTGCGCCCGAGCTCCCGCGGCACCTGGTCAACTCCTTCCAGATCGAAAAGGGCATCGGCGGCGGTCCCTGCCCCGCGGGCGGTGTCCCGCCGTTTCACCCGGGGATCGTCGCGGGGACGCTGAACAACAGCGCGGGGTCGTACAGTCCGATGGATATTCGCATCACGCGCAACGACGGCGAACAGGAGATCACCCGGTTCACCTCGATCCTGCCGCCGGGTTTGACCGCGAAACTGGCCGGGGTGCCGTTCTGCCCCGATACGGACATCGAAGCGGCCAAGCACGTCTCCGGCGCCCAGGAGGAAACCGAACCGTCGTGCCCGGCGGCGAGCGAAATCGGGCATTCGCTGGTCGGCGCCGGAGTCGGCTCTGTGCTCGCGTACACCCCAGGGAAGGTGTACATGGCCGGTCCATACAACGGCGCTCCGTTCTCGATCGTGGCGATCACCTCTGCGAAGGTGGGCCCGTTCGACCTCGGGACGGTCGTCGTACGCGAGGCGCTGGTCATCAACCCGGAAACGGCGGTCGTGACGGTCGATGCGAAAGCGTCCGATCCGATCCCGCACATCATCGACGGGATCGTGATCCACGTCCGCGACATCCGCGTCTACATCGACCGGCCGCAGTTCATGATCAATCCGACCAACTGCGACCCGGCAAGCTTCGCGGCGACCGTCGACGGCGCTGGGGCAGACTTCACGAACCCCGCGGACCAGGTCCCGGTGACGGTCACGAACTCCTTCCAGATGGCGAACTGCCAGAACCTCCAGTTCAAACCGGGCTTCAAGGTCTCGACGTCGGGCAGGCCCTCGCGGCTGGACGGGGAGAGCCTGCACGTGAGGCTCTCCTATCCGAACGCGCCGCAGGGGACGCAGACGAACATCAAGCTCGTCAAAGTGGAGCTGCCCAAGCAACTGCCGTCGCGGCTGCCGACGTTGCAGAAGGCGTGCCCGGAAAAGACGTTCGTGGCGAACCCGGCGCTGTGCCCGGCGGCGTCGGTGATCGGACACGCGACCGCGAGCACGCCGATCCTGCCCGTTCCCCTCACGGGCCCGGCGTACTTCGTCTCCTACGGCGGCGCGAAGTTCCCGGAACTGATCATCGTGTTGCAGGGGTACGGCGTGACCTTGGATCTGCACGGAGAGACGTTCATCAGCAAAGCGGGGATCACGAGCAGCACGTTCAAGACGGTCCCGGACGATCCGATCGGGACCTTCGAACTGACGCTCCCGCAGGGGCCGTTCTCCGCGCTGGCGGCGAACGGAAACCCGTGCAAGGGGACGCTGACGATGCCGACGGAATTCCTGGCGCAGAACGGCGACGCGATCCACGAGAACACGAAGATCGCGGTCAGTGGCTGCCCGAAGCACAAGGCCAAGGCGAAGCGGAGGGCCAAGAAGGCTGGCCTGCGCGCCAAGCACCCGCATGGGAAGGGGGTGCGGGCAAGGAGGAAATGACGCCCATGCCCGGGGTGGCCATGTCCGACGCAAGTTGTCCGCACGGAGCACCCGTACTACATTGGGCCTCATGGCACGCGAGATCACCCAGCGGCAGCTGCGCAACGACAGCGGGGAGATCATGCGGGAGCTGGACCGGGGGGAATCGTTCATCGTGACTCGCAACGGCACTCCGGTGGGTGAGCTGCGGCCGGTCCGCCGTCGCCAATTCGTGCCGGCGGAGGTGGCGATCGCGGCGTTCTCCGGCGTGGGCCATATCGACCACAGGCAGTTCCGCGCCGACGTCGATCGGCTCGTGGATCAGGACCCGACGCCGAGGGCCTGGGATCAGAAGCCGCGAGGTGGCTGACGGGCAGCGCCACCCGCGGGCTCGGATACTCGCAGGATGGCGCGCAAGTTGGCGCGCAAGTTGGCGGCTGTGAACCGAGTTACTTTCGGCGACCAGGCAAGGAGGCAATCAGGTTGGCGTCACCACTCTCATTTCATCGCAATCTTCAAAACTTCGAGGCCCACTTGGCGCATCAATTGCCGAGGTCTGCTTTCAAGGGCGCAGGAGCCGAGAACAAGAGGCAGACGGGACTCGTGCTTGGTAGCTCGCTGCCGCGAGATCCAGTGGTACCCGAGACGAAGGCATCGGCATTGCTGCTCTTGGTGATCGCGACGGTGGTTGCGATGTTCGCCCCCGCCCCCGCCCCCGCCTCG
>DATMPY010000086.1:0-5982 GCA_035566955.1 Solirubrobacteraceae bacterium
GGGGGGGGGGGCAGGCCCTCCCCCCGCACCCCCTCCCCTTCTCCGTTGGATTTCGCCCGACCGGAGCGCCCTCAGGCGACGACGTTGAGGGCGCGCGGCATGATCGAGTAGCGGGCCTCGTCGACCTCGCCGAGGTAGTCACCGTCGACCTGCAATGGCAACGGCTTGCCGTCGGCGGTGCGGACGGTCAGCTCGGTTGCGGGCGTGAGGGCGGTGATCTGGCGATGGCGGGTGAGGCGTGCACGCCTGGAGAAGGCACGCCAGGCGATGAACGGCATGTCGATCGGCCGGGCGCGGTGCAGGACGCACGTGGAGAGGGTGCCGGAGTCGAGTGTCGCGTCCTCGGCGATCTCGATCGGGCGGTTGCGGAAGTAGGTGAAGGGTGATCCGTTCTGGACGATCGCGGTGACTCCGCGGTACTCCTTGCCGGCAAGGTGAGTGCTGAGACGCGGCGGGCGCAGTAGATAGCGCCGAGCGAAGGTCCTGACGGCGACCCAGGTGAAGAACCAGGGTCCATAGCGAGCCTTGAGGCGGGGGTTGGCATCGACGCGTTGCACGACCGAGGCGTCGAGGCCGAGCCCGGAGGCGAAGGTGAAGCAGCGTCCGTTGACGACGCCAAGGTCGACCTTGTGGACGCGCCAGTCGTCGGCCATGCTCAGCAGGTGCTCGGTGGCGTCGATCAACTCGCCGGGGATGCCGAGCATCTTGCCGAATACGTTGGCCGAGCCCCCGGGCAGGCAGGTCAGCGGCGTGGTGGAGCCGAGCAGGCCGTTGGCGGCCTCGTTGACGGTCCCGTCGCCGCCGAAGGCGACGACCACGTCGTAGCCCTCGTGGGCGGCCTCGCGGCAGAGCTCAGTGGCGTGGCCGCGGGACTCGGTGTCCACGGAGTCAACCTCAAAGCGGCCCTGAAGTGCGTGGACGACGAGCTGGCGCAGATTGTCCGAGACCGTGGAGGCGTAGGGGTTGACGATGATCAGCATGCGCTTCTTGGGGCTCGGCGGGGCCTGCTCGAAGGCGTCCACGGACTCCTCCAGGCGTGCCAGCGCCTCGTGCGTGGGGCTGCTCATCGCACGTCCGTACACCGGACGGGCAAGAGCGTTACCAGACAGCGGCGGTGGAGAGTTGGATAGGGATGCGTAGCTGGGCACGCCCTGGGCAAGATCTAATGTCTTTCCGCCGCACATCCGATATACTTCCTTGCAGCAGTGCACATCAAGAGGGGTGGAGGGACTGGCCCGACGAAGCCCCGGCAACCACCGCGTCCCAACGCGGAAGGTGCCAATTCCAGACAGATGTGTGGCGGGCTTCGTGTTCTTCGCCACACGGGACAACGGCGAAGACGATAAAGGAGCCTACGATGGCTGCAACCAACCTCAAGTGTCGGGAGTGCGGGGCGGGCTACGCCCTGGAGGCGCTGTACGTGTGCGAGCGGTGCTTCGGCCCGCTGGAGGTCGCCTACGACCATTCACGCCTGGTGGCCAGCGACGTACCGGAGCTGCGCCGCCGCATCCAGGGGGGCCCCCAGAACATCTGGCGCTACGCGGACTTCCTGCCCCTGGCCGGAGGCCCCCCGGGCCCCTCGGGGCGGCTGGCCTCGCGTGCGGGGCTGCCGGCGGGGTGCACCCCGCTGATCCGCGCCGACCGCCTCGCGCAGCGGCTTGGACTGGGGGAGGTGTGGGTCAAGAACGACGCGGCCAACCCCACCCACTCGTTCAAGGATCGCGTAGTCTCGGTTGCGGTGGCACGCGCGCGGGAGCTCGGCTACCAGACGATCGCGTGCGCCTCAACGGGCAACCTGGCGAACTCGGTGGCCGCGCACGGGGCGGCGCTGGGCCTCGAGTCCTACGTGTTCATCCCCGCGGATCTGGAGGAGCAGAAGGTGCTCGCCACGGGGGTGTACGGGACCCATCTGGTGGCGGTGAGGGGCAACTACGACGACGTCAACCGCCTCTGCACGGAGCTCTCGGCGGAGCGGGAGTGGGCATTCGTGAACGTCAACCTGCGCCCCTACTACGCGGAGGGCTCGAAGACGCTGGCGTTCGAGATCGCCGAGCAGCTCGGGTGGGAGCTGCCGGATCGCTGCGTGGCGCCGATCGCCTCGGGTTCGCTGTTCACCAAGATCGCCAAGGGCTTCGCCGAATGGCGCGAGCTCGGCCTGGTGAGCGGGGAGCTGCCGCGGATGAGCGGCGCCCAGGCGGAGGGGTGCGCGCCGGTGGCGAGCGCGTTCGCGGCCGGCCAGGAGGTGTGCAGGCCGGTGAAGCCAGACACGATCGCCAAGTCGCTGGCGATCGGCAACCCCGCGGACGGCCCCTACGCGCTGGAGGAGGCACGCCGCAGCGGGGGCTCGATCGACGCGGTCAGCGACGAGGAGATCCGCGCGGGCATCGCACTGCTGGCGCAGACCACGGGCATCTTCACGGAGACCGCGGGGGGCGTCACCACCGCGGTGCTCGCGAAGCTCGCCGAGCGTGGGGAGATCGATCCGCAGGAGCGCGTGGTGCTGGTGATCACCGGCGAGGGCCTGAAGACGCTGGACGCGGTGCGGGACACCTTCCAGACACACACGATCGCGCCCACCGTGGAGGACTTCGAGGCGCAGGTGCCCGGGGTGGTGGCGGTCTGATGACCACGGCGGAGTGTTAGACCCACAATGTCCGTGACAGTCAAGATCCCCACACAGCTGCGCGCGGCGACGGGCGGGACCACGGAGGCGCAGCTCGAAGGCGAGACCGTCCAAGAGGTGCTGAACGGCCTATTCGATCGCTTTGGTGAGCTGCGCGAGCGGATCGCCGACGAGGACGGCTCGCTGCGGCGCTTCGTGAACGTCTACCTCAGCGGCGAGGACATCCGCTTCTTGGACGGCCTGCAGACCCCCGTGAAGGACGGCGCGGAGTTGACGATCCTCCCCGCGGTCGCAGGAGGCTAGGACGCCGCTGGGCGGCGCTGGCCGATCTCCGATCGGTCTGCGTCCTCGATCGGTCGTGTACCGAAGCCGGGAGACACTCGCTCCGCTCGCATCCCCGTTTCGGCCAGCACGCTTCCCTCACTGCGTCCTTGCCTAGCTTGCCCATCGACGCCCTAGCAGGCGTGGTCGGCTGAAACTGATGCGGGGCGCTAACCGGTGCGTTCGGCGAGATCCTCGCGGTGCGCGAGCGCGGGCAGCTCCTGGGCGTCCTGGAGGCGGCCCTCCAGGCGCGCGTGCAGCTCGGCGCCACGGCCGGCGGAGACGGCACGGGCGGCGCGCTTGTCGCTCAGCGGGATGCCGTGCAGGTGCGCGAAGTCGAGCAGCTCCTGGCGCTCCTCGGACTCGCGCGCGGTGCGCAGGAACAGCCAGCAGAAGAGGCCGATGGTAAGCAGGCTCTCCTCGATCATCATCACCGCCCCGGCGAGGTTCTGGTCGGCCAGCGGGGAGATGTGGTGGATGGAGTCGCTGCGCAGGTAGAACGGGTAGAAGACGGTGCCCGACCAGAGGAAGATGTTGCCCAAGGCGGTGCCCGCGAGGCGCACGGCGACGATGTAGAGGAGCTTGCCGAGGTTCCCGAACCACGCGGGCATCGGCAGGGGCCCGAACAGGCACATCCACATGTTGATCCCAAAGCCAAGGAACATCGCGTGCTCGAGGATGTGCACCGGCAGGGCTTCCAGGGCCCCCTGGTAGAACGCGGGGAGGTGCCACACGTACAGGTCGATCGCCCACAGGGGGAAGGCGATCAGGGGGTTGGCGAGCACGCGCAGGCGGTCGAAGAAGCGGATCTTGAGGATCGGCGCGATCAGCGGACCGGTGAGGCCGAGCACGATCAGCAGCGCGGCGATGTCGCCGAGCAGGAGGTGCTCGATCATATGCGCGAACAGAAGTTCCTCGCTGGCCTGCCCGAGCGTGACGAGTGCGGCACCGATCGTGATGCAGCCCGCATAGAAGCACGTCTGGCGCCAGCGCGGAACAGGATGGCCGCTACCGATCGAAGATCGGCCAACGAGCGTGCGCACCCGCCGCCCGTACAGCAGGCAGAGCAGCGCGAGCGGCGCGATCTGGATGGCGTCCTCCAGCTGGATGAACACGGCAAGCGGGATCGGGGGCAACACGGCCCTAGCCTACGCCGCCGAGTCGCCAGCAGTAGAGCACCGCGCTTACCGAGGTGGCGAGGTTGAGACTAGAGACGCCCTCGCGCATCGGTAGGCGCACCAGCACGTCGGCGCGCGTGCGCAGCTCCTCGGAGAGCCCGTGGCGCTCGCCGCCGAACGCGAGGATCGCGCGGTCGGGGAGCTCGGCTGAGCGCAGCTCCTCGCCGTCGGGGTCGAGCCCGACCAAGGGTCGCCCAACACCCAGCCGCGGCAAGGCATCCTCCCCGAGGCGGGCGACGGGCAGCGCGTAGTGCAGCCCCGCGCTGCCGCGCAGGGCGGCGGGGTCCCAGGGGTCGTGCACGCCGGTGCTCAGTACCCCGGCGATGTCGGCCGCGGCGGCGACGCGCACACAGGCGCCCAGGTTCCCGAGGTCGCGCGGCCGCTCCAGCAGCACGATTGGCGCGGGGCGGGGGTCGGCGAGCAGATCCTCCACTTCGACCCGGGGGCGCCGGGCGATGGCGATCACGCCGGTCGACGGGGCTTGGGGAGCGAGGGCCGCGAACAACTCCGGCGGGACGGCGTGGGCGTCCGCGAGGATCCACTCCAGTACATCAGGTGCGAGTGCCTCGGCGAGCTCGCGCACCCGCTCGGGCTCGGCGATCGCCACGCTCAGCACCTCCGCGCCGAAGCGCAGCGCGTGCTTGAGCGCGTGCAGGCCCTCCAGCACCGCCAGCGTGGGGTCACGGCGGGCGTCGCGGAAGATCCCTTTCAGGGCGGGGGTCGAGGAGGCGTCTGGATGGGCGTCGGCGGGTGGTTGCATCGCCTCTATCTTCTCAAGCCCCCGGGGCGGATTACCCGTGCACGTCGGCCTTCGACCGCGGGTGCGCTGCGTCCGTGCCCGACAAGCCGACGTCGAGGGACCGGCCAATACGCTCATGGGGCCCCGCGACAGTCCGGCTATGGGTCTCTGATCCCGCGCTCCCTTGTGATGCCCCGGCGCAGGCGCTGCACGCGGCGCAACTCCTGGATGTCCTCGTCGAGGGGGGCGGCGCCGTGCTCGCCGGCGCCGAGCAGCTCGGGCTCGAGGCGCGCACGCACGAGCTCGCCGGCGATCGCATCCACACGCTGGGCGCCTGCTCCGGGGCGGGAGCTGACGATGCGCCGCAGACGGCTCCCGCTGAACAGCAGTCCGACGCCGTCATCGACGGCCCAGCCTCCGGGCAGCGTGCCGTCGCGCACACTGGCCAGCCAGACGGGCAGCCGCTCGGGCTCCCCGTCGGCGTGCACGGTCAACGAGCCCTCCAGTAGCCCGAGCCCCGCGATCGCTGTGGGGGGGCCGCTGGAGCGGGTCACACCGCCCTGGAACCAGCACATCGCACCGGCACTCAGCCCGGCGAGGACGATGCCCCGCCGCCATGCCTCGATCAGCAGGCTGTCCAGCCCGTGCGCCCGCCAGATGGCGAGCAGGTTGCGCATCGAGCCGCCGCCCACATACACGATCTGCTGGGAGAGGACGAGCTCCTCGAGGGGGCGCTCGATCTCTTGGAGGCGGAACAGCGGGAGGTGCTCCGGCACGCACATGCGGCTCGAGAACCTCGCATAGAAGGCGTTGATTTGCGCTGTGGTGTCGCCGGAGGCGGTGGGCAGGAACAGGATGCGAGGCTCGCGCAGGCCGGGTGGGGCGAGCGAGAGCACGAAGTCGTCGAGCAGGGGGTTGCCGGGCTCCATCGTGAAGCCGCCGCCGCCCATGGCAAAGAGCAGCCGCTTCTCCGTGGCTGCGGAGGGCGAGGGCTTCACGCGGCGGCGATCGCTTCGGGCGGTGCTGGGGCGGGGGAGTGGGGGGCCACGGGCCGGTTGGCCGGTGACTCGGATACGGAGGTCGACGAGCCACGTCGGGAGCCCTCCCTCTGCGGGGGCGCG
>DATMPY010000087.1:0-29253 GCA_035566955.1 Solirubrobacteraceae bacterium
CGAAGACGCTGACCGAAAAGGAACAGGAAGAATTCAACAGCGCGAAACCTGAAGAAAAAGCGGCGAAAGAAAAGGAACGCGAACTCGAAGGGCCCCACGCGGAGGAGCCCAACCAGCCCACCGGCGTCGGGCCGGACGGCACTTACGATGGAGGCCTAGCCGATCTGATCGTCAACCAGATCGCGGTGGAGCAGCAGAACACGGTCACCGATCCGTTGCTCAACGGGTGGCAGGACACGGCGGGCAACGAGGCGACCGACGAGTGCCGCAACTTCTTCGCCAGCGGAGGGGTGGGGGGCAGCGTCAGCGCGAACGAAAACACGGGCGCTGGCACCCTCTCCAACCAGACGCTGGTGGGCGGCAGCTACTACCTCAACAACGCCTTCGACCTTGCGGCCCTGAAGCTGCCCTATCCGGGGGTTCCCTGCCTCGCGGGGATCAACCTGAGGCCCCAGTTCACGGTGCCCAATCCGGTCAACGCCGGTGAAATCGTGGGCTTCGACGGGATGGAGTCCGACATCTCGCTGGATGCGGGCACGGCGTACAACGCCAAAGGCGAACCGGCGCCCACATACGCGACCTACACGTGGAGCTTCGGCGACGGCACGCCGACGGTCTCGGGCTACGCGCCTGGCCAGGCCCCGGGGAACCCGCCGGCGTCGCTGTGCGAAGCGCCGTGGCTGGCGCCGTGCGCGGGAAGCACGTTCCACTCCTACCAGTACGGGGGCATCTACGAAGTGACGCTGACGGTCACGGACGTGGGGGGCAACACGGCGACGACGACCGCAAAGCTCACGGTGGTGGGCCCGCCCCCGCCGGGCGCCGCGACCGCGGGCTTGGGTGCCACCCTGGGCGTCAACACGCCCGCTGGCCCGGGCGGCGCGGGCGGTGGCTTCGTGCTCCCCCGCCCCGAGGCGACCGCGGTGGCGGTGTCCAACTCGCTCAAGCAGGTGGCGCGCGATGGCCTGGTGATCCGCTACGCGGTCAGCGAGCAGGTGGCGGGCCGCTTCGAAGTGCTGCTGAACGCCGCCACGGCCCACCACCTGGGGATCGGCGGGCGGGTGGCCACCAGCCTGCCGGCGGGGACCCCGGAGTCGTTGGTGATCGGCCAGGCGCTGCTGGTCACGACGAAAGGCGGCCGCAGCTCGGTGCGGATCAGGTTCACCAAGAGCACCGCCAAGCACCTGCGCCGGGCGCACAAGGTCACGCTCACCCTACGCCTCACGGCGCGCAACGCCTCGGCGCAGAACCCGCTGTTCACCACGGTGATGAGCACCGTGGTCCTGCACCGCTGAGACCTTCCGACGCGCCCGGGGGTCGTTGCGCGATGAAAAAAAGGGAGAGGAGGAGCCGGCGCCAGGGGCTCGGTGTGGGCGGCAAGCTGCGAACGCCCGCGGCGGTGGGGGGACGGGCTACAGCCCGGGCCAGTGGCGCGCGACGAAGCCGGCGTTGGAGCGTATTTCGGGCTGCCAGCGGGAGGCGAAGACGCCGCTGCGCCCCACGGTGTCGTAGCGCATCCAACGGCCACCGACGTTCACGTACATGTAGGTGTGGCCGGCGTTGGCGTACACGGTGATCCACTTCCCGGGCCCGGGTTCCCCCCAGCTCTCCAGGGAGCCGGAGGTCTCGGGGATGCCGAGCAGGCCGCCGGCGGCGAGGGCGTAGGAGACGGAGCCGGAGCAGTCGTAGGAGTTGGACACGAACGAGGCGTGGCCGCCGCCATAGACGTAGGGGAAGTCGGTGATGGCGTTGGCCCCGGCGATCACGCGCTGCACCACTTCGGGGATGCCGGCGGGGATCGGGATCTGGCCGCTGCCCCCGACGGAGTCCCCGCCGGGAACGATGGCGAGCGTGGCGGTGGCCTGGGTGCGGGCGGCCCGTTCGACGGCGTGCATGCGGCCGAGCTCCTGGCGCACTTCGGCGTTGGACTGGGCGCCGGGGGCGACGAATTCTTCGGCCACGGTGCTGGGTTTGGCGGCGTCGGCGTGGTGCACGGAGGCGGGGGCGGGAAAGCTCTTGGCTTCTTCGGGGTCGCGGGCCTCGGCGATGGGCTTGGTGGAGGCCAGCTCCACCTTGTGGGGGGCGACTATCCGGTGGCCCGCCGGCGTGGTCCCCGTCCCCCTACGCGTCCCCGCGGCGGGGTGGTGGGAGGGGTGGGCGCCAAGGCTGAGCGCGAGAACCGCGCCGAGGGCCACCAGGCAGGCGCCCGTCAGGGCGCCGGCGACGGTACGCCGGGAGGGCTTCGAGGCGGGCCCCTCGGCGGGCAGGGCGCCATCCGAGTGTGGGATCTGCTGGGTGCTCACCCCGGCAAAGGCTAGCGGCCGGGCGTGCGGCGGCACGCCACACACGGCCGGAGGACGGGCGCAGGCTTGCTGACAGCCCGCGTTCCTCGATCTCGCCCACGGCCTGAGGACGAGCGCAGGCCTGCTGGCGGCGGGTCTTGGGCGGGCTCAGCTACCCTGGGCGGATGCAGGAGGAGGCGACTGCCATCACGGTCCCGCGCCAGGGCGCTCCGGCGCCCCCGGAGGCGCGTCCGCACATGCGCCTGCTGCACGGGATGCGCAAGCCGGCGAACTGGCTGCAGCTGGTGCGCTTCGGGATCGTGGGGGGGACGGGGTTCGTGGTCAACCTCGCGGTGTACGCGCTGTGCGCGCAGGCGCTGGGGGTCGACTACCGGGTGGCGAGCGTGGCGGCGTGGCTGGTGGCGGTGCTGAACAACTTCCTGCTCAACCGCCACTGGACGTTCGACGCGGCGGCGGACAGCGTGCGCTTCCAGGCGATTCGCTTCTTCGTGGTGAGCGTGGTGGCGGAGGGGTTCAGCCTGCTGCTGTTGACTGCGCTGGTGGAGGGCGCGGGGTTCGCCAAGGTCCCCGCCCAGGCGGTGGCGGTGGCGGGGTCGATGCCGCTCAACTTCCTTGGCAACAAGCTGTGGAGCTTCCGCGCCTCGGGTTGAGGTCCGCGCCCGCCGGAAGCTCTCGTCAGGCCCCCAGCGGGTACCTATACTCTGGATTCCCCCCAACTCCGAGGAGATTTTGGTTCTCGTGCAGGAGATGGTCATCTACGGCGTCAGCTTCGACATGGTGGGCAAGCAGCCGATCGTGCTGCTCAAGACGGTCGAGGGCAACAGGTTCCTGCCGATCTGGATCGGCCACCCGGAGGCGGCGTCGATCCTGATGAAGTTGCAGGGAGCGAACACCCCGCGGCCGATGACGCACGATCTGCTGTGCGACATGCTGGGGGAGCTGGAGGTGCGGTGCACGCAGGTGGCGGTGACGGAGCTGCGGGAGAACACGTTCTTCGCCTCGATCACGCTGTCGGTCAACGGGAGGGAGCTGGAGATCGACTCGCGCCCGAGCGACGCGATCGCGCTGGCGGTGCGCTCGGGGGCCCCGATCTACGCGGCGGAGGAGGTGATCGCGGAGTCGGCGATCGAATTCGAGCAGAACGAGGAGGAGTCGGAGGACGTGGTGGAGCAGTTCAAGGAGTTCCTCGACCAGGTCTCCCCCGAGGACTTCGCCGCGGGCGACTCCTGAAATAGGTAGGGCTTTGGGATCGTCCGCGCGGGCTTGCTCGTCAAGACGGTGGTGGGCGCGGGGCTTCCGTGCCCCGCGACGACGGCGCTACCGCGTCCAGGCGCTCTGGAGGATGCGGCCGACGAGCGCGTACAGATCGATCCCCGCGGCGTCCGATGCGATCGGCAGCAGGCTCGTTTCCGTAAGGCCGGGCCCGACGTTCGCCTCCAGCACCGCCAGCTCGCCGGTCTGCTCCGCAAGCATCAGATCGACCCGCGCGACCCCATGGCAGCCGAGCAGCTTGTACACCTCCACGGCCAGCCCCTGCGCGCGGGCGGTCGTCTCGGCGGGCAGGTCGGCGGGGCAGACGTAGGTGGTCATCCCGATCTCGTAGCGCGACTCGTAGTCGTAGAACTCCCGCTCGCGGGGGATCGCCTCGACCACCGGCAGCGCGATCGGCTGCTCAGCGGGCGTCTCGGAGTCGAGCACCGACACGGCGAGGTCGCGTCCCTTGACGTAGCGCTCCAGGATGGCCTTGTGGTCGTAGGAGAGCGCCCCCACGATCGCGGCGGGCAGCTCGTCGCTGCAGTGCGCGAACTTCACGCCGAACGCGGAGCCCTGGGAGGCGGGCTTGACGACCATCGGAAAGCCGAGCTCGCGCGCGATCGACGGCAGGGCCGCCGCGACGCCGAGCTCTTTGACGGCGCTCTTCTCGAAGGCGTGGAAGTCCGGCGTGGGGATGTCGGCTTCGCGCATCAGGTACTTGGCGAGGGCCTTGTCGGTGCAGCGCATGCAGGCCGCCGGCCCCGAGCCGGTGTAGGGGACGCCGATCGCCTCCAACAGCCCCTGGACCGTCCCGTCCTCGCCGTCGCGGCCGTGCAGCGCGAGGAACGCCGCGTCGGGCCGGCGCTCGAGCAGTTCGGCGAGCAGCTCGGGCCCGACGTCGATCGGGATCACCTCATGTCCGAGCGCTTTCAGCGCCTCCTGGGCGCGTGCTCCAGACCGCAGCGACACCGTGCGCTCCAGCGATCCCCCGCCCTTCAACACCGCAACCCTCATCGTCGCTTTGCCCGACGCCGCGGAAGCTCGACGACGTCGGCCAGCTCGGGGGGAGCTGGTGCCAGCTTCTCAGCCGGCTGGCGGACTGGCGGGGAGCCGGTCAACGTGCTGAGCAGGCCGGTCTCCCCTCCCATGTTCTCCCCGATCCGCCGGATCCCCTCGCGGACCTCCTCCGCGGGGAGGCCCGCGAAGTTCAGCCGCATCGAGGATGCGCCGCGGCGCCCGTCCATGTACGCGGAGCGGCCCGGGACGAACGCGACGTCCTCGCACTGCGCGAGCATTGCGGTGGTGTCGACGTGCTCCGGCAGCGTCACCCAGATGAACAGGCCGCCCCGCGGCCTGGTCCAGGCGGCCCGCCCGCCGAAGTGCTCCTCCAGCGCCTCCAGCATCGCGTCGCGCCGGCCGCGGTAGAGGTCCTTCAGCTCTCCCAGGTACCCGCGCCAGTCGTGCTCGCGGAAGTAGGCGGCCACGAACAGCTGGGTCATCGGCGACGAGCAGAGGTCGGCGCCCTGTTTGCCGAGGTTGAGCTTCTCCAGCACCGGCCGCGGCGCCACCGCCCAGCCGAGCCGCAGGCCGGGGGAGAGAATCTTCGAGAACGTTCCCAGGTAGATGACGAGGTCCGAGGCGCCTTCGCGCCCGGCGTCCGCGGCGTCCAGTGAGTAGAGCGTGGGCAGCGCCTGGCCTTCGTAGCGCAGGAGGCCGTAGGGGTTGTCCTCCAGCACGAGCAGCTCCCGCTCGCGCGCGATCTCGACCAGTCGCCGGCGGCGCGCCAGCGACATCGTTACCCCGCCGGGGTTCTGGAAGTTGGGGATCGTGTAGATGAACTTCGGTCTGCGGCCCTCCGCTTGCAGGCGGTCGAGCACCGCCTCCAGCTCGTCGATCGGCAGCCCGTCGCCGTCAATCTCGATCTGCACCACATCCGCCTGGTAGGCCCCGAAGGTGGGCACCGCCCCGGGATAGGTGGGGGCCTCCGCCACGATCACGTCGCCGGGGTCGATCAGGGCCTTGCACACCAGGTCGATCACCTGCTGGCCCCCGGTGGTGACGATCATGTCCTCGGGGTCCACCGCGGTGTCCTCCTCGGCCATCACCTCCACGATGCACTCCTTCGCCGCCGTCATCCCCTCGGTGGGCCCGTACTGCAACGCCCGCGCCGTGTCGCGCGCGGCGACGGAGGCCATCAGCTTGGCGTACACCTCCGGCGGGAAGGTCGAGGTGTCCGGCAGCCCCCCCGCGAGCGAGATCACGTCGGGCCGTTCGGTGAGCGCCATCATCTCGCGCATCGCCGAGGAGCGCATCCCGCTGGTGCGCGCCGCGAACAGCCGCTCGTAGCGGGCCAGCTCATGCGCGGTTGGACGAGCCCTGCGGGTGGGTGGGTGCTCATCCTCTATCGTCATGGCGCCTCGCACGGTAGCGCAAGCGGGCGCTGGCGATGCAAGCGTCGTCGCCGCGGCGCGGCCTGTCCCGAGGTACCCAAACCACACTCCCTTCCCTACCTTCCCAACACCGACCGGTCCACCACGAGCAACCCCGAACCCAGTGAACGGCCTCGTCTTTAGCCGGAGGGGGGCAGGCCCCCTCCCGACCCCAGATAAATGAACGGCCTCCATAAGAGCGGGACGGGGGCAAGCCTCCCTCCCGACCCCAGATAAACAAATGAACGGCCTCGTCTTCTACATCGGTCTCGGTCTCGGCCTCGCGCTGGCCGCCGGGCTGCGCCCCTTCCTCCCCGCGCTGCTCGCGGGCGCACTGGCAGCGGGTGGGGACCTCGGCGTGAGCTTCGCCCACAGCGGCTACGAATTCCTGCAGTCCTCCTGGTGGCTGCTCGTGGTGGCCGTCGCGTTCGTGGCCGCGTGGGGGCTGCAGCTGGGCCTCGGCGCCGTGCGCTTCGAGTCCGGGCCGCTCGGCGCGGCGGTCGCGGGCATCGGCGTCGGCGTGGGGGCGCTGCTGTTCGCGGGCACCCTCGGCGCACACGGCGATCTCGCCTGGCCGGGGTTGATCGCCGGTGCCGCGGCCGCCACGCTTACCCAGGTGGCGGCCCGTCCGCTGCTCGCCCGCGCCCGCGGGCGCCTGCCCGACCGGGGCGCCCGCGAGGCGCTCACCCTGTACGCCGACAGCGCCGCCCTGCTGATCGCGGCCCTGGTCGCGCTGTTGCACCCCCTGGGCTATGTGGCGCTCGCCCTGTTTGCCTGGCTGGCCGCGGGGGCGCGCCGCCGCGGCGGGGAGAAGTACGCCGGCCTGCGCATCCTCGGGCGTTAGGGATGCGGCCGCATCGCTCCTCGACGGAAGCGTCGTGACCTACGTACCCGGACAGGGCTGATGGCCGGCGCTACCAGGGTTGGTCGGGGTGTTAGAGCCCGCGCATCCCAAAAAACTCCCCCCCTTACGCACACCCGCCTGAACGGGGGCCGCCGGCGGTGAGCCCGCCCAAGCTGGTCCTCTGCGTGATCGACGCGATGGCCCCCACGCAGCTCGAGCGGGCGGTCGCCGAGGGGGCGGCGCCGGTGCTGGGGGAGCTGATGCAGCGGGGCCGCTACGTCTCCGACTGCGCCGCCGCGTTCCCCTCGGTGACCCCCGTGTGCGCCGCCTCCATCACCACCGGGGCGGGGCAGGAGCGCCACGGGATTCCCGCGATGAACTGGTACCACCGCGCGGAGGGTCGCTACATCGAGTACGGCTCCTCCTTCCGCGCCTCCCAGCGTTTCGGGATCGCCCGCCAGCTCACCGACACGGTCTACAACATGAACCGCGCCCACCTCGCCCCCGAGCCGCTGACCGTGTTCGAGGCCCTCGATGACGCCGGGGTGCGCACCGCGGGCACCACCTACCTGATCTACCGCGGGCGCCACCGCCATGAGCCCCAGCGCGACGGCGCGCTCACCCGTCTGGCCAGCGCCACCCTCGCCCGCCACCCCGTGCTGGGTCCCCGGGAGCTGTTCTACGCCGACATCTTCGCCTCCCGCCGCACCGGCTGCCGCTCCACGCTGGGAATGCCCGGGGTGCGCGACCAGCACTCCGGCTGCGTGTCTGCGTACCTCGTCGAGCACGACCTGTTCGACTTCCTGCTCCTCTCCCTCCCCGACAACGACTGGTACTCCCACAAGCACGGCCCCGACGGGCAGGTGCGTTCGCTCGCCCGCGCCGACCTCCAGCTCGCGCGCATGACCGAGGCCGCCGGCGGGGTGGAGCCCTTCCTGGAGCAGCACGCCGTGATCGTGATGGCCGACCACTCCCAGGCCCCGATCGCCGACACCGTGGCGCTCCAGGACGCCCTCGCGGAGCTCGCCGTGCTGGAGCCCAACCGCACCGCGATGGGCGCACCGCGCGGGGTGGGCGGGTCGCGCGCGGCGGAGGAGGCTCGCGCGGCGGGCCGCACCCACGGCGCCGGGGGGTCGCGCGCGGCGGGGTCACCCGCGGCAGGTGGGTCGCCCGGGGCGGGTGGGTCGCGCAGGACAGGCGGGTCGCGTGGGGTGGGCGGGCCGCGTGGGGTGGGCGGGCCGCGAATCCGCGCCCGCGAGGAGCCGCGGATCGCCGTCTGTCCCTCCCAGCGCGCCGCCATGGTGTACGTGCTCGGCGAGCGCCGCCACGACGCCGTGCGCTCCGACGTGGTGCGCCGCGCCCTGCAGCTCGACGGGGTGGAGCTCGCCATGTGGCTCGTGCGCGACCCCCACGGCGATCCCCTGGAGGCCGTGATCGCGCGCCCCTCCGTGGGGGAGCTGCGCTTCGCCCCCGGCGGCGGGGTCGCCGACGCGCGCGGGGGGCGCTGGAGCGTCGAGGGTGAGCTCTCCGTGCTCGCCGCCCGCGTCCGCGACGGGCTGCTGGAGACCCCCGATCACCCCGACGTGCTCGCCCGGGTGTGGTCCGCGCTCACCTGCCCCACCTCCGGAGATGTGCTGCTCTCCGCCGCCCCCCGCTACGAGTTCCTCGACTGGGGCCGCCAGGCCCACGTGGGCGGCGGCAGCCACGGCTCCCTACGCGCTGAAGACTCCCTCGGCGCGCTGATCCTCTGCGGACTGGATCCGGATGCCCACCCACCCGGGCGGGCATCCAATCCCCTGCCCTCGCAGTGGTCGATCCGCGACGTCGCCCCGCTGATCCTCGGGCACTTCGGCGTCTCCTCCTCAGAGTGAGCCGCCGCTCATCGCGCCCATCACCACGGTGAAGTCCCAGGAAGTCGATACCCAGGAAGTTTGACCAACCGAGTTGGTCCGCGGCGCGGGGGACCGTCGAGCACAGTGGGCCACATGGCCCTGGGGGCCGGGTACCCTCGTTGCGATGCGCCGTTCCCTCCTTGCGGCAGTCCTCTTGACCGGCATGTGCCTGGCGCAGGCCGTGCCTGCCGCCGCCGCGGGGGCGCCTCTCACGTCAACCACGGCGACTGCGACGGCTCCCCACCCCGGGGTGCGCGCGACGGCGCCGAGCAGGCGGGGGGGCGTCCCTCTGCCGCTCACCACCGGCCTGCACACCTCCTCGGGGGCGAGCGCCACCACGGCGGCCAATCCGGAAGCGCCGGTGCCGGTGGCTCGGTCGGTGATCCCCCCCGCGGGCCGGCGGCGCTCCTCTGACGAAGTCCTCGAAATCGCCGGGCGGTTGCCGGAGATGCGCCGCGAACGGGCCAGGAGCCCTGGCTCCTACGCGGGCGCCTACCTGAAAGGCCCCGGGCGCTGGCAGGTCAGCTACTTCTCGCGCAAGGACAAGGAAATCGGGCAGGTCATCATCTCCGACTACAGCGGCCGGGTGCTCGAACAGTGGACCGGCTTCCAGGTGGCCTGGACCATGGCCCGGGGCTACCCCGGGGCGTTCGGGCGGCACGTGAACTCCCTCTACATCTGGCTGCCCCTGTGCGCGCTGTTCATGCTGCCCTTCATCGACTGGCGCCGGCCCTTCGCCCTGCGCCACCTGGACCTGCTGGTGCTGCTCTCGTTCTCCGTCTCCCTGGGCTTCTTCAACCACGGAGACATCTACGCCTCCGTGCCGCTCGCCTATCCGCCGCTGCTCTACCTGCTCCTGCGGATGCTCGCGCAGCTGCGTCGCGGCGCAGGGGCGGGGACCGATCTCAAGCTGCTGATACCCGCCCCCTGGCTGGCCGTCGGAGTGGTCTTCCTGATCGGCTTTCGCATCGGCCTGAACGTGACCGACTCCAACGTCATCGACGTCGGCTACGCCGGTGTGATCGGGGCCCAGCGGATCGCCGACGGCCGGCCCCTGTACGGGGGGTACCCCTCCAACAACGAACACGGGGACACCTACGGGCCGGTCAACTACGAGGCGTACGTGCCCCTCGAGCGGATCTTCGGGTGGAGCGGCCTGTGGGACGACCTGCCCGCGGCGCACGCCGCGGCGATCGTGTTCGACCTGCTCGCCGTGGGGCTGATGTTCCTGCTCGGCCTGCGCATCCGCGGCCCCACGCTCGGGGTGGCGCTCGCCTACGCGTGGGTCTCCTACCCCTTCACCCTGTACGCCCTGGAGAGCAACAGCAACGACACGATCGTCGCCGTCCTCCTGCTCGCCACCCTGCTCGTCGCCGCCTCCCCACCCGCGCGCGGTGTGTTCGCCGCGCTCGCCGGCCTCACCAAGCTCGCCCCGCTGGCGCTCGCCCCTCTGTTCGCCACCCACGGGCTGTGGGAGCGCCGGCTGCCGGACGTCGAGCGGCCGGAAACCGAGCCCTCCGAGACCGAGCCAGCGGGCGTCGAGCCGTCGAACGACGCGCAGACGGGCTTTGGCCTGCAGGGAGTTGAGCCGCCGAACAGCAGGCGTCCCGCCATCCGAGCCTCCCGCGGGCGGGTGGGCATACGATCGCTGGCGCTGTTCGCGCTCGGCTTCTGCGCCACCGTGGCGATCGTCTCGATCCCCGCGCTCGCGCACGACTCCCTGCACGAGATCTACGAGCGCACCGTCGTCTACCAGGCCAACCGCGGCTCCCCCTTCTCGGTGTGGGGGTTATATGGAGGCCCGCCCACCCTCGGCGGCCTGCAGAAAGCCGTCCAGATCGGAGCGGTGGCGCTGGCGCTGGGTCTC
This sequence comes from Solirubrobacteraceae bacterium, assembly GCA_035566955.1. GTDB lineage: Bacteria > Actinomycetota > Thermoleophilia > Solirubrobacterales > Solirubrobacteraceae > Palsa-744. The sequence continues at coordinate 10,590 of DATMPY010000087.1, forward strand.
GCGGTGCTCCCCCGCCGTCCGGGCCTGCCCGCGCTCGCCGCGGCCGCCGCCGCGATCCTGATCGCGCTGCAGCTGGGGATCGAACACTGGTTCTACCTCTACATCCCCTGGTTCTTCCCGCTCGTGATGATTGCCCTCCTTGGAGTCCCCACCCGCCCCGCCCGCCCGCCCGCGCACGGCGGCGAGCCCGTCGCTACGCCGCTGGGGGAGCGGGCGGTTTCGGCATCAGAATCTGCTCGATCGAGTCCGCTCGCAGCGGCCTAGAGCAGCGGATCGCCACCCCGTTCAGCCACGGGTCCTCCTCGGAGGTGCTGAAGCGCACCGGCATCTGCGTGATCAGCGCCTGCAGGGCCAGCTCGCGCTTGACCCCGATCACCCCCCCGCGGGGGCCGGTCATGCCCACGTCGGTGATGTACGCCGTGCCCCCCGGGAGCACACGCGCGTCGGCGGTGGGGACGTGTGTGTGGGTACCCACCACCGCGCTCACCCTGCCGTCGAGGTGCCAGCCCAGCGCGATCTTCTCGCTGGTCGCCTCGGCGTGCATGTCCACGAGGATGTGGTCCACCTCGCCCAGCTCCTGCAGCGCCACATCGATCTCGACGAACGCCGAGCGCCCGGGGCGCAGGTAGAGGCTGCCGCTGAGGTTGACCACCCCGAGGCGCGGCCCGTCCGCGCTCTGCACCACGCAGGTCCCCCGCCCGGGCTGGCCCCGCAGGTAGTTGGCGGGGCGCACGATCCGGCGCTCCGCGTCGAGATAGGGGTAGATCTCACGGCGGTGGTAGGCGTGGTTGCCAAGCGTGATCGCGTCCACCCCCGCCGCGAAGATCTGGTCGGCGGCCTTGGGGGTGATCCCCAGCCCGCCCGCCACGTTCTCCCCGTTGACGACCACGAACGTGGGCTCGTAGCGCTCGCGCAGCAGCGGCAGGCAGTCGAGCAGCGTGCGTCGCCCCAGGCTGCCCACGAGGTCGCCGACGAACAGGATGGTCGCCTGAGCCTCAGCCATACTTCGCCCATGACGGGAGTAGGCGTGTGAGCGAGGGGCAGCCGCCGCGCGTGGTGGTGCCCCGCTGGGTCCAGCTGGTGACGCTGCCGTTGGCGCTGCTCGCGCTGTGGGCGCTGGCGCGGGCGGCGGGGAAAGTGCTGGTGATCTTCATCGTGGCGGCTCTGATCGCGCTGATCCTCAACCCGGTTGTCGCGTTCCTCCAGCGCTCGCGCCTCCCCCGCGGCCTGGCGGTGCTCACCGTGTACCTCGCATTCTTCCTGACCTTGACCGGGATCGGCTTTCTGCTGGCCAACCCGATCTTCCACCAGGCACAGTCCTTTACCCACAACTCCCCCAAGTTGGTCGCCGAAGCCAACGAAACGCTCGCCAACCTCCAGAGCTGGCTGAAACGCCGCGGCATTCACGTGGAATTCATCAAGCAGGGCAAAACCGCGCTGCAGACGATCCAGGAAAAAGTCGCCAAAAGCGCCGGCTCGCTCGCCTCCTTCGGAGGCGCGCTGCTCTCCGAAACGGCCAGCGCGATCTTCGACCTGGTGCTGATCTTCGTGCTCTCCGTCTACATGCTGATCTACGGTGAGCGCATCGGGCGGCTCGTGCGCAGGGCGATGCCCGCGGGGGACGGTACCCCCGCCGACGACTACCCCACGCTCACCCAGCACGCCGTCTCCCGCTATGTGGGAGGTCAGCTGCTGTTCAGCTTGGTGATGGGGGCCTCCACGGGGATCGCGCTGTACGTCTTCGGCTTGCTCGGGATCTTCCCCGACGGCGGCAAGTACGCGGTGGCGTTTGCCCTGTTCTACGGCGTGATGGAGCTGATCCCCTACATCGGCCCGATCCTCGGGGCGGTGCCGCCGGTGCTGGTGGCGCTGTTGACCAACCCGATCAGCGCCGTGTGGGTGGTGCTGCTGTTCATCGGCCTGCAGCAGCTGGAGGGCCACGTGGTGGCCCCGCAGATCTTCGGGCACACCCTGCGGATCAACCCGCTGCTCGTGATCTTCGCCCTGCTGCTCGGACTCCAGCTCCACGGCGTGGTGGGAGCGCTGATCGCCCTGCCGATCCTGGCGATCCTGCGCGAGACCTTCGTCTACCTCAGCCGCCACCTGACCTTCGAGCCCTGGGAGCGCTCTCCCGGCGGGATGTTGTGAGCAGGCCAAGCCTTGCGCCGGACCGCGCGCCCGGCACATCAGTTTGGACAGACCCGGGCGGTCCGGCGTTGATCGAATCCAGCTTTGCGCCGGACCGCCCACTGGCGCGCCATGCTGCACAGAGTCCGGGCGGTCCGGCGTGACCGGATCACCGGGGGGCGAGCCGCTGTTCGCGGTGCGGGGGCTGGTCAAGCGCTACGGCGAGCGCGAGGCGCTGCGGGACGTGGACTTCGAGGCGCACGCGGGGGAGCTCGTCGCCGTGATCGGCCCCAACGGAGCCGGCAAGACCACCCTGCTCTCGATCCTCGCCGGTGTCCAGCCGCCGAGCGCGGGCAGCGTGAGCCTGCCGCCGAGCCGTGTCGGCGGGAAGGTCGGGTGGGTACCTCAGACTCCCGCGGTGTACTCGCGGTTGACGGTCGCGGAGAACCTCGAGCTGTTCGCCCGCCTGGAGCGGGTCGCCGATCCGCGGGCGACGGTGCGGGCGATGCTCGAGCAGACGGGTCTCGAGGACCGCGCTGGCGAGCGTCTGGAACGCCTTTCGGGGGGCAACCGTCAGCGCGTCAACGTGGCGATCGGCCTGCTCGCGGAGCCATCGGTGCTGGTGCTCGACGAGCCCTCCTCCTCGCTCGACCCCCTCCAGCGCGAGCGGCTGTGGCAGTTCATCGCCGGCCTCGCGGGGCGCGGGCGATGCGTGGTCTTCTCCACCCACAACGTCGCCGAGGCCGAGCGCTACGCGGGACGGGTGCTCGTGCTGGCGGACGGGGAACCCGTGTTCAGCGGCTCGCCGCGAGAGCTCGCGCGGGAGGCCGGCGATGATTGGGACCCCGACCGCCCCGGCTTCGAAGAGGCGTTCGTGGGGTTCCTGCGCGCGCGGGGGCACTGACGGTCGATGAGACTGCGCCTGCCCCGACTCGCTCCCGTCTCCATCTCCGCTCCCGGGTGGTGTGGGCAATGAGGTGGATGCTGCGCAAGGACCTGCTGATCCTTGCCCGCTCCCGGGTGATGGTGGCGGTCCTGGTGCTCTACCCGGTGGCCGTCGCGTTGCTGATCGGCCTGGCGATCTCGCGGGCCCCATCGAAGCCGAAGGTGGCGATCGCCAACCTCTCCCCGCCGGGCGCGACGGTCGAATTGGGGGGCACGCGGCTGAATGTGGGCCACTACTACAGCCAGCTCTTCAGCCAGGTGCAGCCCGTGCCGGTGGCCACCCGTGCCCAGGCCGTCGCCGCGGTGCAGAGTGGGCGCGCGCTGGCTGCGGTGGTGATCCCCGCGAACATCGCCTCGCGCCTCTCCTCCGTGACAAGCCAGGGGCAGGTGGAGATCATCTACAACGGGGACGCGCTGGAGCAGAGCTTCGTGCACTCCACGATCGAAGCGGCGCTCTCCCAGGCGAACCTCGAACTCTCCAACCAGATCAGGCACCTCGCGGCGAGGGTGATCGGGGCGCTCGTGCGCGGCGGCAGCATCGGGGTGCCAGGCGCCCCCCAGAACCTGCCGGGGCTGGGCGCCATCCCCGGCATCCTGCACCGCGTCATCGCCCACCATCCGCACAGCGCGGATCGCGCCCAGCTGGAACGCCTCGCGGAATTCTCCGAATTCGCCGCCCAGAACCTCGGGGTCAGTCAGGATGTGCTGAGCACGGTGAGCCGCCCGATCCAAGTGCGCAGCACGCTCCTGCACGGCCGGCGCACACCACTGGACACCTTCGCGGTGGTCGTCGCGGTCAGCATCTCGCTGATGTTCGTCTGCGTGCTGCTCGCCGCCGGCGGGATCGCGCTGGAGCGCGAAGAGCACACGCTCGCGCGGCTCGCGCGCGGCCTGCTCTCGCGGGAGCGGCTGATCGCCGAGAAGCTCCTGCTGGCTGCGTGCTGCTCAGCGCCGGTGGCGTTTGCGATGCTCGCGGGGATCGGGGCGTTCGTCGGCCTGGACTGGAGCCGTGTAGCGCAGTGGATTGTGGCGCTCGCCGTCGCCGCGCTGGCGTTTGGGGCGCTGGGGGTGGCGATCGGCGCGCTCGCGCGCGAGGTGCGGGCTGCCTCGCTGCTGGCCTTCCTGCTGTCGCTGCCCCTGGCCTTCCTGGCGCTCGTCCCCGCGGGCGCCGTGGCGGGCGGGGTGTACGACGCGATCCGGGCGATCTCGCTGGTGTTCCCCTACAAGGCTGCCCTGCAGGCGCTCGACGCCGCCGTCAACGGCTCCTCCCCGGGCCTCGGGGTCTCGCTTGTGCACCTGCTGGCGCTCACTGCGCTGTTCGGCGTGCTCGCGCGCCTAGGTCTGCGGCGAGTGTAGATATTAAAAATAAAAACTGCGTATAACGATAGTGGGACACTGGTGGAAATTTAGATATCCGCCTCCGACAAGCAACCGATGGGCAGCTGGTCGATCTTTAGATTCGCTTCCGACAGCAACGCGATGGCCTGGCCGACCTTGGATCCGCCTCCGACAGCAACGCGATAACTTGGCCGATCCTGGATCCGCCTCCGACAGGCAACCCGATGGCTTGGCCGATCCCTACCTACCCCAGCACCCCACGCCCGGCGCGACTATCCTCGAACTGATGGCATTCCCCCAGACGCGGATGCGCAGGCTGCGGAGCTCATCGGGGCTGCGTGGGCTGGTACGCGAGACCGAGCTGCGGGCGGGCCAGCTGGTGCTGCCGCTGTTCGTCGCGGAGACCGCTCGCGCCGGTGGAGGATCGTCCCGCGAGCCGATCCCGGGGATGCCAGGCGTGGAGCGGCTCTCGATCTCCGAGGCGGTGGTCGAGGCGCGCGCGGCGGCGCAGCTCGGAATCGGGGCGGTGCTGCTGTTTGGGATCCCGGTCGAGAAGGATGCGGAGGGCTCGGGGGCGTGGGATGAGGAGGGGGTCGTGCAGCTCTCTGTGCGGGCGCTCAAGGATGCCCTGCCCGGGCTGCTGGTGATCACGGACGTGTGCCTGTGCGAGTACACCGAGCACGGCCACTGCGGCGTACTGCGCGGGGACGGGGCCGTCGACAACGACGCCTCCCTGGAGCTGTTGGCGCGCACCGCGGTCAGCCACGCGCGCGCGGGCGCCGACATCGTGGCGCCCTCGGACATGATGGATGGACGCGTGGGCGTGATCCGCGCGGAGCTCGACGGGGAGGGCTTCGCGGAGACCCCGATCCTCGCCTACTCGGCGAAGTTCGCCTCGGCCTTCTACGGTCCGTTCCGCGAGGCCGCCGGCTCGGCGCCGGCGTTCGGGGACCGCCGCGCCTACCAGCTGGACCCCGCCAACGGGCGCGAGGCGCTGCGCGAGACCCTGCTCGACGTGCAGGAGGGCGCGGACATGGTGATGGTCAAGCCGGCGCTCGCCTACGGAGATCTGATCCGCGCCGTCAGGCAGGCCACCGAGCTGCCGGTGGCGGCGTACAACGTCAGCGGCGAGTACGCGATGGTCAAGGCCGCCGCCGCCGCGGGCTACCTCGACGAGCGCGCGGCGGTGCTCGAGATCCTCACCTCGCTGCGCCGCGCGGGCGCGGACGTCATCATCACCTACCACGCGAAGGACGCGGCCCGATGGCTGAACGAGCAGAGCTGACAACGGACGTACCGCCGGTCGCGGCTGAGCCGGCGAGCGCCGCTGTGGATCGTGCAGGCGCGGCCATACCCAAGACCCGCAGCCGCACGGGCGGGGCGGCGGTGGCGCTGGACGAGCAGGACCGCAGGCTGCTCAACCTGATGCAGGGCAGCTTCCCGCTGGAGCCCCGGCCCTACGCGGCGGTGGCGCATGCGGCCGAGATCCCCGAGGAGCGGGTGCTGGAGCGCGTCGAGCAATTGCTGGAGCAGCGGATCATCCGCCAGGTGACCCCCATCTACGACACCCGCGCGCTCGGATACTCCTCGATGCTGGTGGCCGCCAAGGTCGACCCCGAGCACCCGTGGCGGGCGGCGAAGATCGTCAACTCCCACCCGGGGGTGTCGCACAACTACCTGCGCAACCACGACTTCAACATGTGGTTCACGCTCGCCACCGAGCCGGACTCGCCACTCGGCCTGGAGGGCACCCTGGAGCTCCTGGGGGAGCTCATCGGCGCGGAGTCGATCCGCCAGCTGCCGACGCTCAAGCTGTTCAAGATCAGGATGGACCTGGAGATGGAGGGCGACACCACGGCGCTCGCCAGCGAGGGAGCGCCACAGGAGGAGGCGGTGCTGGAGTCGGTCCCCTACGACGAGCTCGACATCGCCGTGATCCGCGCCACCCAGGGTGACATGCCGGTGCTCTCAGAGCCCTACGCCCCGGCCGCGGAGCGCCTGGGGATGGAGGTGGACGAGCTGCTGGAGCACATGCGCGGGATGCAGGAGCGCGGCGTGCTGCGCCGGGTGGCGGCGATCCTCTACCACCGCCGCGCGGGTTTCTCCGCGAACGGCATGGGCGTGTGGCGCGTGCCCCCCGAGCGGATCATCGAGCTGGGCCCGCGGATGGCGGCGTTCCGCGGCATCTCCCATTGCTACCAGCGCCCGACCTACGAGGATTGGCCCTACTCGGTCTTCACTATGGCCCATGGCCGCTCCAAGGAGGAGTGCGACGCGATCCTCACGGCGATCGCCGAGCAGACCGGCATCGAGGAGCGCGCCACGCTCTACTCCTCGACGGAGTTCAAGAAGGTCCGCCTGCTCTACTTCACCGACGACTACAAGCGGTGGGAAGCCGAGCACGCATGAAGGACGGTTGGGCGCGCGAACCAGGCAGGCGGCCACCACGCGCCGTCCAAGCCCCGCGCGCCGGCTACGTTCCGCGGGCCGGACCCCGCGCGCATAAGCCAACATCGCCTCTGTGACGGCCTCGCTCACCGACACCCGCTCCGCGGAGCTTTACAGGCGCGCTCTGAAGGTGCTTCCGGGAGGCGTGAACTCCCCCGTGCGCGCGATGCGCGCGATCGGGCGCGACCCGGTGTTCCTTGCGCGGGGCGCGGGGGCGGAGGTGTTCGACGTGGACGGCAACCGCTACGTGGACTACGTCTGCTCATGGGGCCCCCTGATCCACGGCCACGCCCACCCGGAGATCGTCGCGGCGGTGAGCGCCGCGACGTCGCGGGGAACGAGTTTCGGGGCGCCCACCGCGGGCGAGGTGGAGCTCGCCGAGGAGGTTGCACGACGGATGGGCGGGGTGGAGATGGTGCGCATGACCTCCTCGGGAACCGAGGCGACGATGACCGCGCTGCGCCTCGCTCGCGCCGCCACCGGGCGCGAGCGGATCGTAAAGTTCGCGGGCGCCTATCACGGCCACGTGGACGGGCTGCTCGCGCAGGCGGGCTCGGGTCTCGCCACCCAGGGGATTCCCGCGAGCCCCGGCGTGCCCGCCGGCGTGGCGGCGACGACCGTCGTGATCCCGTGGAACAACCCGCAGGCGCTGATCGAGGCGGTGCGCCGGTACAAGCCGGCGGCGATCGTGGCGGAGCCGATCCCCGCCAACATGGGCCTTGTGCCCCCGCGGCCGGGCTTTCTGGAGCTGCTGCGCGAGCAGGCGAGCCAGAGCGGGGCGTTGCTAGTGCTGGACGAGGTGATCAGCGGCTTCCGCGTGGCCCGCGGCGGCGCGCAGGAGCTCACGGGGGTCCACGGGGACCTGACGATCATGGGCAAGGTGCTCGGCGGCGGCCTGCCGGCCGCGGCGGTGGGCGGCCGCGCCGAGTTGATGCAGCTGCTCGCCCCGGCCGGCGAGGTCTACCAGGCGGGCACGCTCTCCGGCAATCCCCTGGCCGTGGCGGCTGGCCTGGCGACGCTGCGGCTGCTCGACGAGGGCGCCTACGCGCGCCTGGCGGCGATCACCGAGCAGCTGGCCGCGGGACTGCGCGCGGCGGCGGCGAGCTACTCAGCCGCCCCCGCCGGTGACGGCGGCGGGGCGAGCGGCCGGCCGGCTGGCCGGGTGGGCGGGCATCCAATCCAGATCGCGAGCCTCCCAGGCCTGCTGACGGTCTTCTTCTCCGAGCGCCCCGTGCACGACCTGGAGGGGGCCCGTGCGTGCGACCAGCAGGCCCACGCGGCGTGGTGCCGGGGACTGCTCGCGCGCGGGGTGTACCCGCCGCCCTCGCAGTTCGAGGCGTGGTTTCCCTCACTGGCCCACTCCCCCGAGCACATCGATCGCACCGTCGACGCGGCGGCGGCGGCGTTTGCGGAGATCGAAACGAGCGGCGGCCCCACTTGAGCCTCCCCGCGCCCTCCTCGCTCGAGCGCCTGGTGTCACTGCTGCGCGAGCAGGGTGGCCTGATGACGAGCCTGCTCCCCGCGGGGGATGGGACGGTGAACGTCCCGCTGGGGCAGGACGGGGATGACGCACGAGTGGCCGGCCCCGCACAGCTCGCGGCCTGCGGTCCACGCGTGACGGCGCGGGCTGCCGAGTACGAGCTGCTGTTGGAGGCGATCTACGAGGGCTATCTGCTGCACTACGGCACGCCCCGCGTCCTGTCCCCCGCCGACCCCGACCTCGGCCTGTTGGCGGGCGACCAGCTCTACGCGCTCGGCCTGGCGCGCCTGGTGGCCCTCGGCGACCTGCCGGCGGTGGCGGAGCTCGCGGATGTGATCACCCTGACCGCGCTCGCCCAGGGGGATGGCGAGGTCGAGCTGGCCCAGGCGATCTGGAGCGCGGGCGCGCGCGCGGTCGGCTGGGGCTCCAGCGACTCCCATCGCCAGGCCAAGGCGCTCGCCCACGCGGGAGCACCGGGGGCTCTGCGGGCCATGCGCGCGGCCGCCGAGCCCGACCCGTCGGCGACAGCCTGAGCCCGACAGGCCCTGAGCTTCAAGCGGTATTCTTAGGCCCCTTGCCCAGCCAGCACGACAAGCACAAGTCCAAGTACACCGCCGACCGCCACATACCGGGGGCGTTCGAGGGCGAGACGGTTACCCGCCGGCGCTTCATGACCGGCTCGGCCAACGCCGCCGGGGCGATTGCGGCGGCCTCCTTCGTGCTGCCCGCGCTGGGCTTCGCGGTCGGCCCGATCTTCAAGAGCAAACCCCACACCTGGGAGACGGTCGGCCCCACGGAAATGTTCCCCGATAACAACTACATCCCCACCGTGATCACGCTCACCCCGGGGATCGGGGAGGCCGGCAAGACGCTGGTGTACGTGCGCCAGAAAAACGTGGCGATCGACACCGATCCCTACGACCGCGACATGCCCTACATCGCGATCACCTCGCGCTGCGCGCACCTGGGCTGCCCCGTGCGCTGGGTGGACGCCGCGCAGCGCTTCATCTGCCCCTGCCACGGCGGCGTCTACGATCTGCTCGGCCGCCGCGTGGGCGGCCCCCCGCCGCGGCCGCTGGACCGCTTCTACACACGCGTGGTGGACGGCTACGTGCAGATCGGGGCGCGCTTCAGCGTCAACAGCGAGCTGCAGCGCTTCTCCCCCCGCGACCCCGGCGAGCCGATCGACGGCATCGGCCAGTACGCCTACCCCTCCCGCCCCTCGATCCGCCGCTAGGACGGCCGCTGAGCTGCGCGATGCTGCGTCCTCGATCGCTCGCGTGCTCAGCACGCTTCGCTCACTGCGTCCTTGCCTCGCTTGCTCATCGACCGTCCTAGTAAGCTAGTCACGAAGACCGGTGCCCAAACTTCCCGCCCCCCCGATTCCCGCCCCGCTGCAGGCGCCGCCTCCGCGCCCCGAGGAGCAGAACGGGACAGCTCGCCCGGTGGACCACGCCGCCAACGCGGGGACCGCGGTGGTCGATTGGGTCGACGAGCGCACATCGCTGAGCGGGGCCGCCCGCTGGCTGATGTTCCGCAAGGTCCCCAAGGGCACCAACTGGTTCTACACGCTGGGGTCGGCGACGATGTTCGCCTTCCTCAGCCAGGCGGTCACGGGGGTCTTCCTGGCGATGTACTATCGCCCCGACCCCTCCGGCGGGGCCTACGAATCGGTTCGCCACATCACCAACGACGTGTTCCTCGGGCAGTTCGTGCGGGGGATGCACAAGTGGGGCTCGACGGTGATGGTGGTGCTGGTCTTCCTGCACATGGGCCGCACGTTCTTCTTCGGCGCCTACAAGTACCCGCGCGAGCTCAACTGGGTGATCGGCGTGGTGCTGCTGATCCTGACGATGGTGATGTCGTTCACCGGCTACCTGCTGCCGTTCGACCAGCGCGCCTACTGGGCGACGGTCGTGGGCGTCAACATCAACGGCACCGGCCCCCTGCTGGGCCCGTATCTGAGCGACTTCCTGCGCGCGGGGTCGGAAATCGGGGCGACCACGCTGTCGCGCTTCTACGCGATCCACATGCTGCTCGTCCCCGGGCTGATCGCCGCGCTGATCGGCGCCCACCTCTACCTGGTCGCCAAGCTCGGCACGACCGCTCCGCCGTGGGTGAAGGCGGATCAGGACCCCGAGCTGCGCGAGTCGGAGGCGTGAACCGGCCATGAACCAGCGCCAGAAGGAGGAGTACCTCCGCGAGTACGCGCTTCTGAAGGCCAAGGGGAAACCGTTCTTCCCCTACGCGGTGGCGAAGGACTCGATCATGGCGTGCGTGGTGATGGCGTGCATCATCACGATGTCGCTGGTGCTCGGCGCAGAGCTCGGCTCCAAGGTGAATCCCACCACCGGCACCTACGTGCCGCGGCCGGAGTGGTACTTCTTCTTCCTGTTCGAGGTCCTGCGCGTGGTCAAGCCGCCGAGCCTCGTCGGCCTGGCGACGATCGGGGTCCCGACGCTGGGCATGATCCTGCTGTTCCTGCTGCCCTTCTACGACCGTGGCCCCGAGCGCCGCCCCGAGCGCCGCCCAATCGCCACGATCACGGGCCTGTTCGTGATCGGGGCGATGGTCTTCCTCACGTGGGAGGGCGCCAGCACGGGCTCCCCCTTCTCGATTGAAATGCCCACGCCGGCCGCCGTGCGTCAAGCCGGCGGGCAGGAGCTCGCCCAGTTCGAAGCGGGCCGCAAGGTGGTGGCCCAGTCGGGCTGCCTGGCATGCCACAAGCTCGGCGAGAACGGCAACAGCGGGCCGGGCCCCGAACTGACGCACATCGGCTCGCGCATCCCGCGCCTGGGGATCGCGCGCACGCTGGTCAATCCGACGGCGCCGATGCCGTCGTTCAGGCACCTGCCGCCGAAGAAGTTCGAAGCGGCGGTCGAGTTCCTCTCGCAGCTGAAGTAGAGCGGTGGCCGATGGCTCAGGGCCCTCAGCAAGGCGCCGGAGCGCTGGAGGCGGGGCAGGTGCAGGCGATGTTCGACCGCATCGCCGGGTTCTACGACGCGCTGAACGGCGTGATGAGCGCCGGCCTGCACCACCGCTGGCGCGAGCGCGCGGTCGACCTCGCGCGCGTCGGCCCGGGCAGCCGGGTGCTGGACGTGGCCACCGGCACCGGCGACCTGGCGTTCGAGCTCGCGCGGCGGGTGGCCCCGGGCGGGGAGGTGGTGGGCAGCGACTTCTCCGAGGGGATGCTGGCGCGCGCGCGGGCCAAGGTAGAGGGTGATTGGTCCCCGCCCGCTCCCCTCTCAGCCCACGCGTCCCATGCGTCCGTGCGCTTCGAGTGGGGCGACGCGCTGGAGCTGCCCTACGAGAGCGACTCCTTCGACGCCGCCACCGTGGGCTTCGGCGCGCGCAACTTCTCCGACCTGCGCCGTGGCCTGGGGGAGATGGCGCGGGTCGTGCGTCCTGGGGGCAGGGTGGTGGTGCTGGAGATCACCTCCCCCACGCGTCCGCCGCTGTCGGTCTTCTACCGCATGTGGTTCGATCGCGTGGTCCCGCTGCTCGGTCGGCTGGCGGGGGATTCCGATGCCTACTCCTATCTCCCGAACTCCGTCAGGCGCTTTCCGGCGCCCGCGATATTGGCCGGCGAGATGGAGCGGGTGGGGCTCCGAGAGATCGGATATCTGCTCACGGCGGGGGGCATCATCGCGATCCACGCCGGCACCGTCTCCTCAAATGGCGCATGATGGGCACGGTGAGCGCCAGCACGGGAGAGGGGTGTGGTGCGGTAGAGGACGAGGACGCGGTCGCCGAGATCATGCGCCTCGGCGGCGCTGGGCTGCGCGAGCTGATGGTCCGCATCGAGGAGCACCTCGAGCGGGTGGCCGCGCAGTCGGGGGCGCCGCTGGCGGCACACGCGAGCGCCACGGTCGAGGCGGGAGGCAAGCGCCTGCGCCCACTGCTGGTGGTGCTCGCCGCGATCGCCGCCGGGGGCCCCGAGGAAAACGGCTCCGTGGATAGGCGGGAGGCCGAGCAGTGCCTCGTGCGAGCGGCGGTGGCCGTCGAGCTGGTGCACTCCGCCACGCTTGTCCACGACGACGTGATCGACGGGGCCGAGCTGCGCCGGGGCCGGCCGTCGGTGGTCGCGCGCGCGGGTCGCAAGACCGCGATCGCGACGGGCGATCTGCTCTTCTCGCGGGCCTTTGCGGAGCTCGCGCGCAACGGGAGCCTGGAGCAGCTGCGCGCTCTCTCGGATGCCAGCTCGGCGCTGGCGATGGGGGAGCTGCTGCAGCGCGAGGACGCCTACGCCGCACACGTGGCGGTGGAGCGCTACCTGCGCCGCTGTGAGCTGAAGACCGCCGCCCTGTTCGAGGCGGCGTGCCGCCTGGGGGCGCTTGCGACGAGCGGAGCCGCAAGGCGCCTCGCCGAGGAGCTGGGGGTGTTTGCGCGGCGCATCGGGCTGGCCTTCCAGCTGCTTGACGACGTGCTCGACGTCTCCGGGCCGGTGGAGCGGACCGGCAAGACGCGCGGCGCGGACCTGCTCGACGGCACGGTCACGCTGCCCCTGATCCTCGCCCGCGAACGCGACGAGCGGCTGGCGGCGGTGGACCTCGCCTCCCTCGCGGGACCCGACCAGGCGAGCGAGCTGTGCGAGCGGATCGCCGCGACGGGCGCCCTTGAGGAGGCCCGTGAGCGGGCACTTGCGCTTGTCGCCGAGGCCAAGGGGGCACTCCCGGCGATCCTCCCCGACGGCCGCGCCACCCTGCTCGATCTCGTGGCGGACGCGGTTGTGGAGCGCTACCGCTGATCCCCTCCCCTCCCCTCCCTTCCCTTCCCCTTCTCCCTTCGGGGATCCCAGACGGCCCGTCAGGGCCGGACGGAGGGGGCCTTGAGGCTAGAAGTCCGTAGGGAGGATCAGGTCGGCGTCGAGGGCGCGCACGAACAGGTCGATCTCCTCGGCCATGTTCGCGTGGGTGACCCGCTGCAGGTCGCTCAGCAGCGCTCCGGTGGCGCGATCGAGCTCGTCGTCGAGGCATTCCACGGCCGTCTGGTCGAAGACCCCCTCGCGGGTGGCCTCGCACTCGGGACAGCGCAGCAGGATCCGCCACTGGGCGGGACCGGCCTCAGCCCAGTCCACCGGGTGGACGAACTCGCCGGCGCAGTAGAAGCAAACGTGCAGAGGCTCGGTCCCGGGATCTGCCCGCCTGCGCCCGTCGCCCAGGGAGGGGGGTAGTGGGTTCTCGAGGTAGACGACCTCGATCCGCTTGCCGCTCGGCAGCTGCACGTGGTGGCGGGTCTGGTGGTGGCTTTCCTCGGCGGGCATTTCGTATCCTGATTGAGAGAAGAGGGGCCCGACCGAAGCCGGGTGACACGCGCCTCCGGTGCTGGCCGATTCGGGGATGCGAGCGGAGCGAGTGTCTCCCTGATCGGTCCCCGTTTCGGCCAGCCGGCCTTCGGCCAGCTGCGCCACTCTCTAGGCGAGTCATCGACTTGCCCTCCTGCCGTCTTTAGCGCGTGCCCACGAATACCGAGGTTTGCGCAGCTCCACGGTGGGGAACCTGCGGTCTTGCGGCGGGTCGGCTACTGAAAACCCGCCGTCTTGCAGCGGGAACGCGGCGCTCCGCGGCGGTATAGGGGTAAGTTGGGAGGCGTATATGGCCACCGCGATCCGCACGATCGGCCACGAGGACCGCCTCAGCCTTGTCGAGCATCTCGAAGAGCTGCGCACGCGCCTGATCGTCAGCGGGGCCGTGCTGGCGGTTGCGTTCGGTGTTTGCATGTGGCAGAACCACGCGCTGCTGCACCTGATCGGCCGCCCGCTTGCGCACGAGACGCAGGCGCAGGTGCGCAATGGCGAAGGCCCGGTTGGCCAGACGGCGCAGGCTCAGCAGGGGGTGATCAAGGTGGCGAAGGACACCGAGGCGTTGGCGCGCCTCCTCAGCGCCCCCGACGCCAAGTTGCCGCCCGCGGTGCGCACCCAGATCGCCGCCCTGATCCCGAGCCTGCGGGCGGACGTGGCGAAGATTCCGGCCGAACCGCAGGGCAACAAACTGACGACGCTGGGGGTCGGCGAGCCGTTCACGACCACGCTGACGGTGGTCTTCTTCTTCGCCCTGATCGTGTCGTTGCCGGTGATCCTGTTCGAGCTGTACGGCTTCGTGCTGCCCGCCCTGGCACCGAGTGAGAGACGCGCCGTGGCGCCGCTGCTGCTCGCGGTCCCGTTCCTGTTCGCGGCTGGGGTGCTGTTCGGCTACTTCGTGGTACTCCCATCGGCGCTGCGCTTCCTCGTGAACTTCAACAGCAGCGAGTTCAACATCCTCGTGCAGGCCGGCCCGTACTATCAGTTCGCCGCGACCGTGCTGTTGGCGATGGGTCTGTTCTTCCAGATCCCCGTGGCGATCCTGGGGGCCACCCGCGCCGGTCTAGTCACCCCGAGCCAGCTCCGCCGGGGCCGCCGCTACGCGCTCGTGGCATGCGCGGCCGTCGCCGCCTTCCTGCCGGGGGACGCGATCACGCTGCTGCTGGAGACCATCCCCCTGTATTTCCTCTACGAGGCGAGTATCCTGGTGGCATCGTTCGTGGCACGACGCTGGCCGATCTCCGATCGGTCGGCGCGGGATAAGGCGCAGGCGCCGGCCGCGGCGGCAGGGAGCCCCCCGCCTGAGGAGCCGTCCTCGCCGGGAGGCTCGGGTCCGCCGGTGGCGCCTGCGGGAGGTCCAAGCGGCCCTCCGCCAGGCGTTGACGCGGATGAGGAAACCGACCCGAGCGTGAACGCGATAATCGATCACATAGACTCCGAGCTCTCCGACTGATGCTCTTCGATCTGCGAGGCCGCGGCCGGCGCCGCACCGTACGGGTGGTCTACCTTGGACTCGCCCTGCTCTTCCTGCTCGGCTTCGTGGGCTTCGGGGTGGGAGTGGGCGGCGGCGGCGGAGGGATCTTCAACGCGCTCACCGAAAACAGCGGCTCCAGCGGAGCGAGCTTCGCGGGCAAGGTCGCCGCGGCGCAGAAGCGCACCAAGACTCATCCCAGCGAACCGGCGGCGTGGGCGGCACTCGCGGAAGCCCAGCTGCACCAGGCCAGCGAAGCCGAATACTTCAGCCAGAGCGCCGAACAGTACACCGCCAAGGGCAGGCAGCTGCTCGCCGAGGTGGGCCGCTCATGGAACGCCTACCTCAAGTTGGAAGCCCATCATCCGAGCACGGAATTGGCCCAGAGGATGGCCAGCGTGTACGCCGAACAGGGCCTCAACCAGCCCGCCGAAGCGGCGCGGGCGCTGAAGATCGCCATCGTGGGCAACCCCGGCAGCGCGGGTTTGTACTCGAGTCTCGCCGTGTATGCCTACAAGGCCCGCGACCTCAAGGGGGGAGATGCGGCGGCGAGCAAGGCGGTCGCGCTGGCCCCCTCCGCGGAACGCTCGCGGGTGAAGAAGTACCTGGCGGAACTCAGGACGAACCCCCTCAGCCACACCCCCACCACGATCTCCAAGGGCCCGAAAGGCGAATTGATCGCGACGCAGGCCGGCAAAACGTTCACCGTCAAGAAGGGCCCGAACGGAAGCTACGTGGGGGTCACCACGGGCGCGGCGACGGCCGTGCCCTCCGGGCACTCCAGCTCGACGTCCACCGCGACGAAGAAATAGCGGTGGCTCTCGGGGAGGACTCCCCGCGCTACACCGCGCGCCTGCTGGTGGGCTGCCCCGACCGTCCGGGCATCGTGGCGGCCGTATCGGGCTTTCTGTTCGAGCTTGGGGCCAACATCGTCTCCTCCCACCAGTACTCCACCGACCCCACGGGGGGCAGGTTCTTCCTGCGCACCGAGCTGTTCCTGGCCGACGTGCTGGAGTCCCCCCAGGCGCGCGAGCGCCTGCGCGAGCGCTTCGGGGCGGAGGTTGCGGAGCGCTTTCAGATGGACTGGGAGCTGCGCTTCCAGGGCCAGCGCCGGCGGATGGCGATCATGGTTTCCCGCCGCGACCACTGCCTGGTGGACCTGCTGTGGCGCTGGCGCCGCGGGGAGCTCGACGCGGAGGTGGTGGGCGTGATCTCCAACCACCCCGACCTGGAGCCCGAGGCGTACGCGGCTGGGGTCCCCTTCCACCACGTTCCCGTCGAGCGGGACGGGAGGGAGCGCGCGGAGGAGCGGATGCTCCAGCTGCTGGGGGGCGAGGTCGACGTGGTGGTGCTGGCTCGCTACATGCAGATCCTCAGCGGCGACTTCCTTATGCGCGTGGGGGCGCCAGTGATCAACATTCACCACTCCTTCCTGCCCGCCTTCCCGGGCGCGGAGCCCTACCGGCGCGCGCGCGAGCACGGGGTCAAGCTGATCGGGGCCACCGCCCACTACGTCACCGAGGAGCTCGACGCCGGCCCGATCATCGAACAGGGGGTGGAGCGGGTGGATCACAACCACAGCATCGGCGACCTGGAACGCGTGGGCCGCGACATCGAGCGCGTGGTCCTCGCCCGCGCGGTCGCCCTGCACCTCGACGACCGCGTGATCGTCGACCGCGGGCGCACCGTGGTGTTCTGAGGTCAGTTTGGCCGCCACGGGTTCCGGTCGGTCCATGGGACCCGACCCGATCACGTGGTCTCCCGGTGAGCCGTCCCCGCGAGCCCCGCGTCTGCCCGGTTGGCGGGCTGGCTAGAATGCGAGCGTTCTCAGGATGCACCAGCCCGACAGCGTCCTCGCGGGCCGTTAGCTCAATCGGCAGAGCAGGGGCCTCTTAAGCCCAAGGTTGCAGGTTCGATTCCTGCACGGCCCATTTCCTAAAGTGCCTGCAAATCGACGGTTTTTGGGACGAGCGGGAGAGGTATCGGTAGTCCGATTCTGCCCGTGGGTACCACTCGTGGGTACCAAACGGGCCGTCAGCGCGACGGCTGTGCCCGTGGTTCGCCGAGCAGCTCGGCTTCTACGCGCTGGCGTATGTAGAGGCGCCGGCCCCCGACCTTGACGCTCAGTAGGACGCCTCGGCGAGCCCAATCTTCGACGGTGCTGACCGGTGCGTGGAGCAGTCCGGCGACCTCTCGGGCCGTCATCACGTCGTCAGCCGTGAGGCGGGCGGGCGGGGTGGGTGCTCCGAGCGAAAAAGTCGTCATGGCTTGAGCCAAATTAGCAAAACAAGCAAGCTATAGTAATGACATTCCCTCCAAGGAGGGGTTGCCGAAGTCCGAATCACAGCTCCTGGGGCGGGTCGTAAGGGACCAGGTGGGCGTGCGCCTCGGTGCCGGCCTATCGTCGTCCGAGTCGTCTGCGGCAAAGATGGCCGTGAGCCCCGGTACGACCGGAGCCTCTCAGTGGCGTCCTTCGCGTCCAAGGCGGCGGGCGTGTCTCCTAAGAATTCTCAAGGCTAGAAGATGGCTTCTACGAGCCGCGTGTCCAGGGACTTCGAGCGCGACGCTGCAGGAAGCGGCTTGATTTCGGTTGTGCTGATCTGTGCTTGCGGGATCACCTTGAGCCTGTGGCCCACAGCCAACGTGAGCGCTTCAGAGTCGCCTCCTACATAGAGACTGCTGATGTGCGTGCCGTTCGTGAGCGAGATTCGCGTAGGTGCAAGCTGGGACGGCTTGTCGAACTGGAACGCGAGCGCCACGAGCACAGCCGCGAGGGCGAAGCCAGCCATGACGCGCAACCGAACATCCATGAGCGATCTCTCCATCATGTGCGCCGTCTCGTAGACGTGGGTGGCCCACCGCCAAGCAAGGGTGTTGAAGACGAAGATGCCGATCCAGCCTGGCACCAAAGGGAACGCGGCCACCACCACAGGACCGTGAGCCGGTCGAGCAAGAAGCTCGCTGAACTTGACCAGGGGATAGAGGGGCAGGAAGGGGATCCAGAGGAGCGGGTGCGCGTTCATCCATTCGACGGCATGCTCGAGCCACGTGTCCGCTTTCCTTCCCACGCTCCTGGTGCGGCCCAGCAGCTCGGGCGGAGTGGTGCCCGCTTCGAACGGCGCCACAGGATATGTAGTGGCAAAGCAAAGCGTTAGGGCACGAACTCGGTGATGTCAAGCGGTCGCCCCAACCCAGGGCTTCGGGGCGGCGTTCGGCGCGTTTATTCGTCCGGCAGCGCCTCGGTGACCATTCCGGCGGCCTCTAGCACCTTCATCGTCACGAGGACTGGATTAGATCGTCCTCGTCGTTGGAAGCGGTCGATCCGGCGGTTCACGCGGATGCTTGCTCGCGCTGCGCGCGAGGCACCGTGACGCCGACCTGATGACCTGCGCAAAGTGGTTATGACCAGCACCAGCTATGATGCCCAAATGAACACAACGAGCAGCACCAGCGGTGAGGAGCGTGTACTCAGCGACTTCAGGGACGCACTCAATGGCTGGCGTAACGCGCTTGAGGCGCACCGAATGGCGCCCCCCGATCACGGCTTCAGCGCCCG
>DATMPY010000088.1:0-10134 GCA_035566955.1 Solirubrobacteraceae bacterium
GCGCGAACCCCGACCCCGAACGCCGACCCCGAACCCCTCCCAAAGCGCGAACCCAACCCCGAACGCCGACCCCGAACCCCTCCCGCAGCGCGCATCCCGACCCTAACCTCCCGAACGAGAACCCCTACCCGAAACGCCGCCCCCGGACTCTCTCTGGAAGCCGCGGGGCGATGACCTCTTCCCAGCGCGACCCTAATCCACGAGCGCCCGCAGCGACTGGCGCAGGGAGCGGGTGGTCTGCAATACGGCGGTGGGCTCGTAGCCGCAGTGGGCCATGCAGTTCTCGCAGCGGGGGTCGCGCCCACGGCCGTACTTGCTCCAGTCGGTGGTCTCCACCAGCTCCTTGTAGGTCTGGGCGTAGCCGTCGGACATCAGGTAGCAGGGGCGCTGCCAGCCGAACAGCGAGTAGCTAGGGATCCCCCACGCGGTGCAGTCGAATTCGGCCTTCCCTTCCAGGAAGTCGAGGAACAGGGGGCTGTGGTTCAGCCGCCAGCGCTTGCGCCGTCCGTCCGCGAACGCCTCGCTGAAGAGCTCCCGCGTCTGGCGCACTCCGAGGAAGTGCTCCTGGTCGGGCGCCTTCTCGTAGGCGTACGCGGGCGAGATCATCATCTCGTCGACCCCGAGCTCGTCGTTGAGGAAGTCCAGCACGTCGCGCACCGTCTTGGGGGAGTCCTGGGTGAAGAACGTCGTGTTGGTGGTCACCCGGAAGCCCTGGGACTTCGCCGCCCGGATCGCGGAGACCGCCTTGTCGAACACACCCTCGCGTTCCACCGAGGCGTCGTGGCGCTCGCGCAGGCCATCCATGTGGACCGCCCACGCGAAGTAGGGGCTGGGCTTGAAGTTCTCGAGCTTGCGCTCCAGCAGCAGGGCGTTCGTGCACAGGTACACGAACTTCTTGCGCCGCACCAGCTCCCCGGCGATCAGGTGGATCTCCGGATGGATCAGGGGCTCGCCGCCCGCGATCGAGACCATCGGCGCGCCACTCTCCTCGATCGCCCCCACCGCCTGCTCCACCGACATCCGCCGCCGCAGCACGTGCTCGGGGTGCTGGATCTTGCCGCACCCCGCGCACTCCAGGTTGCACTGGAAGAGCGGCTCCAACTCCACGATCAGCGGGAACTTCTCGCGGCCCGCCAGACGCTGGCGCAGCAGGTACAAGCCCATGCGCGTGCTCTGTCTGATCCGCGCCGCCATCGAGATTACCTTAGGGCATATCCCGGTGGGGACCGATGGCTGAGGGGATCGGGGGGCATGGCGTCAACAGGACACGTTGCACCCCGGACCGGGCCTGGGGCGAAGGCGACGACACATGCTCAAGTCCCCGGCGTTCAATCGCGAAGCGCCTCCGGCGCCCATTCGTGGAGCGCCCCCGCCGCACGGCGCAGCGCGGCCGACGCCCGCGCCACGCCGGCCACGGTCAACAGGGGCCGGGTCAGCTCCCGCGCGGGGGTGTCCGAGATCACCCGCACGACCGCGAACGGCCGCGCGCCCGCACCGGGGGCGAGCCACACGGACTCCATGTCCACCGCGATCGCTCCGCCCTCGCGCAGCCTGACGCGCGCGTCGCCCATCGCCAGGCGCGCCACCGAGGCGATCTGGCCGCGGCGCACGCTCAGCCCGCGGCGCTCCAGCGCCTCCGCGAGCGCCTCGGCGCCTGCGCATGCCACCAGCTCGCCGTCGGGACCCAGCACCGCGTCTGCCACGACCACGTCGCCCACGTCGCTGTGCTCGTCGAGGCCCCCGCCGAAGCCCATCACCAAGAGCGCGACCCCGGGGCGGTCGCGCAGCGCCGGGGCCGCCGCGCGTGCGCGGCGGGGACCCATGCCCGTGCGGTGCACCGCCACCCCCCGCGCGCCGGAGCGGATCATCGCCGCCTCCAGTCGCAGCGGAGCCGCGATCACGAGTCGGCTCACGACGCCCACGCTCGCAACCGCACCATCAGCCACACACTCACGACACCCACGCTCGTAATCGCGCCATCAGCCACGGACTCACGACGCCCACGCTCGCAACCGCACCATCAGCCGCACACTCACGGCGTCTCCTCGCTCGCGGTTCGCGTGGTCTTCCCCACTGCGGAGTCCCCCACCATGTCGAGCGCCTCCAGCGCACAGCGCGCCGCCGCGTGGCCGCTCAGGACCGCGCCCTCCAGGGTGGCCGGCCAGCCCGTGTCGGTCCACGCCCCCGCCAGCGCCAACCCGCGTACGGCGGTCTTCGCGCCCGCGCGCAGCGCCCCCACGCCGGGCTGGGCGCGGAACGTGGCCGCGTGCTCGCGGGTGGCCAGGAGGCTTTCGACGCGTGCCTCCCGCGCCCGCGGGAAGAGCTCCGCCAGGGCGGGCAGGTAGCGCTCGCGCAGGGCGTCCACGCTCATCCCCATCTCCCGCTCGGCCCCCGACAGGGAGACCGCGAGGTACTGCATCCCCTCCCCCACGCCACCCGCCTCGGTGCGGTCGAACACGTACTGAACCGGCGTTCTCACTCCCGCCGCGAACGGCAACTCGCACACCCGCCTGTCGTACACCACGTGAATGTTGACGATTGGCGAGTCCCGCAGGGCGCGCGCCCCCGCCGCCACCTGCGGGTCCAGCGAGCCGAGCTCAGATCGTTCGATCAGGCCTGCCGCGCGGGCGTGGGGCAGCGCGAGGATGACCGCGTCCGCGCTCACGCCGTTCCCGGCCGGGGGCCGCTCGGCCCCGTAACCCACTCCTCCATCGCCGCCGTCCTCCGCATCGCCAAGCACACCGCCGTCGCCTGTACCGCGCTCCCCGCCGGTGCCCTCCGCACTCGCGTCCAGCGTCAAAGCTCCACCGCGCCGCACCTCGAATCCGCCCCCAGCGGCGATCACCCGCTCCGCCCGCCAGCCCAGGCGCAGCTCGACGCCCGCGGACCGCAGCGCGCGCTTCGCGGGGTCGCCCACGATCTCGCTCAGCGGGCGGCGGTGAAAGCCGATGTCCCCCCCGTCCGCGCGCTCCAGGAGGCCCTTCTGGAAGACGAACGCGCCGAGCGCCAGCGAGGCCTGCGCCGCTGGAAGGTTCAGGGCGGGGAGCGCGATCAGGTCCCACAGCGCCGCCACCGCCCGCGGGCCCTGCCCATGGGCGGCCAGCCACTCCCCCATGCTGCGCCGGTCGAGCTCCGGCGCGCGCGGGTCGAGGCGGCCGATTGCGAGCGCCGCGCGCGCCGCCCCCACCCGCTCGCGCAGCGTCAGGTGGCGGTAGCGCAGCAGCGCCCCCGCGAGATGCAGGGGCGCCCGCAGGTTGGAGCGCCGCAGCACCGTCACCTTCCCGCCGGGGCTCACCACGGGGATCTCCAGGCGCCGCTGCAAGGACACGCCGCGATCGCCACCCAGCCGCGCGAGCAGCGCGCGGTACGCCGTGCAACAGCGCAGGAACACGTGCTGGCCGTTGTCCATCCGCAGGCCCTCCCGTTCGAAGGAGTACACCGCCCCGCCCAGCCGCGGGCGCACCTCCAGCAGCGTCACCCGCGCCCCCGCGTCCGCACAATCAAGGGCCGCCGCGATCCCCGCGAGGCCCCCGCCGATCACGGCCACCCGCGGCACTGGCGCCTCCCGTCAAAGCTCTCGTTCGGACACTTCACGGGCGCCTCCTTGGTCAGGCAGTGGAGTGGAGGTTCGCAGCGGGCACAGATAGGGCATCAGTTCGCAGGGGGCACAGACAGGGCATCAGTTCGCAGCGGGCACGCACAGGGCATCAGTTCGCGGGGGGCCAGACGGCAGAGGTTCGCGGTCGGCCGGCAGGAACCCGCACGGCGGAAGCCGTGGGGGTGGATCACTGGTCTTCATCTTGGAGGCGTTCCGCGGGGTGTCGCTCGGGGATCCCCTTGCCAAGCAGCGCCCGCGCCGCCACCCAGGCCTTCTCGCGTTTGCGCAGCCGCGTGCGCCGTGCGAGCGCGCGGTCGGGGCGCTCCTCGATGTGGCCCAGCAGGCGCCAGTAGATGCCCGCCATCGCCAGCACGCACGCCGCGCTGCGCCGGTCCAGCAGCTCCACCAGCTCCATACCACGGTGAAACCAGTCCCGCGAACGCAGGCACTGGAAGCGCATCAGCGCATACAGCTGGCCCACGTCGCCGCCGTCGAAGCCCTCCACCACCGTGGGCTCCGCCACGCTCCCCTCGCGCGTGAGCGCCTGCATCCCCGGAGCGTCGAGCGGGCCCTCGTCGTGCAGGTGGTAGCGCACGAGGTCCTTCGCCGGCAGGTACACCCGTCCCCGTTCGGCGTCCTCGCGCAGGTCGCGCACGATGTTCGCCAGCTGCAGCGCCACCCCCAGCTCGTCCGCCAGCTCGCTCGCCGGGCGCCCGTCGGGCCGCAGCCGGCGCACCCCGAAGATCGCCAGGCACAGCCGCCCGATCGAGCCCGCCACCCGCCGGCAGTAGAGCTCGAGCTCCTTGAAGTCCGCGTAGGTAGTTCCCCGCACGTCCATCCGCACTCCCTCGATCAGGTCCCCCAGCGCGTCCCCCGGCAGGCCGAAGCGCGCGCTTGCGTGCGCTAATGCCGCGATCACGGGGTCGGGGTCGTACAGCGAGAGGCGCTCGAGCGACCCTGCCACCGCGTCCAGCCGGTGCAGCTTCTCCGCGGGCTCCAGGTCCCCGTCGGCGATGTCGTCGACCCGCCGCGCGAACGCGTACACCGCGCACATCGCCCGCCGCTTCGGGGCGGGCAGCAGGCGGATCCCGTAGTAGAAGTTGCCCGCCGCCGCCCGCGTCAGCGACTCGCACTGCCGATACGCCAGCTCCGTCTGCGCGGGGAGCGGGCTCATCCGCGTCCCCCCGGGACGGTCCCCTCCGACCGCGAGGCGGAGATGCGCACCGCGGCGAGGCCCCCGGGGGGAGCCGCGAGAATTCCGGCGGGCGCCGCCCCCACGCCGGGCGCACTCACCGGCGCCGCTCCGCGAGCGTCATCGCCAGCGCCGCCGCCCGCCGCGCGCGGCTCGCCCGCGGGGCGTGGGTGGGTGGGTCTCCTAAAACGTCGTAGCCCGTCCGCTCCACCGCGTCGAGCGCCGCGCGTCCCCCCGCCACGAACGCCGCCACCGCCACGCGCTCGCGGCCGTGCAACGTGTCGAGCAGCGGGGCCCCCTCGTCCATCAGCGCGCGTGTGCGCGCCACCTCGAACGCCAGCAGGCCCCGCAGCCGCCAGCTCGCCCGGGGCGCGTGCAGCTCGAACTCCCCGCAGCCGAAGCGCTCCAGGTCCTCCGCCGGCAGGTAGATCCGACCCCGGGCCACGTCCTCCGCCACGTCCTGCCAGTGCTCCGCCAGCTGCAGCGCCGTGCAGATCCGGTCCGACAGCGCCACCCGCTCCGGGGTCGCCTGGCCGAACGCGCTGAGCACCAGCTCGCCCACCGGGTCCGCGGAGAGCCGGCAATAGCCGAGCAGCTGCTCCCACGTCTGATAGCGCGCCACCCGCTGGTCCACCCGGTTGGCCTCGATCAGCCGCATGAACGGCTCCCGCGGCAACCGGCACTCGCGCAGGGTCTCCTGGAGGCCCACCAGCAGCGGGTGGCGCGCTCGCCCCGCGTAGGCGCGGTCGAGCTCCTCCTCCAGCCAATCCAGCGCCGCCAGGCGATCCGCGATCGGATATCCATCAGCGTCCCCGAGTTCGTCCACCAGCCGCGCAAAACCATAGATCGCCAACAGCCGTCCCCTCAAGCGGCGCGGTAGCACGCGGCTGGCCACCGGGAAGTTCTCCCCCCCGCTGCGCGCCATCACCGCCGCCGCGGCGGGAAGGCCGGTAGGTGGGTCCAGCGCCGCCGTGGTCAACCCCCGGCCCTCGTGCCCAGGCAGCGGCCGAGCGCCATGATCGGGAACGTGAGGCGGTAGAGGTGGTAGTTGATGTAGTAGTCGCACGGGAACCCCGTGCCCGTGTACTGGGGCTCGTCCCACGTGCCATCCACTCGCTGCGTTGAGATCAGCCACTCCACCCCGCGCTCCACCGCGGGGGAGCCCTCGATCCGCTCCCCCGCGGCGTGCAGCGCCAGCAGCGCCCACGCCGTCTGCGAGGCCGTCGAGGGGCCGCGCCCGATCCACGCGTCCTCGTCGTAGGAGCGCGGGTCCTCCCCCCAGCCCCCGTCCCCGTTCTGGTGCTCTTGCAGCCACCGCACCGCCCGGCGGATGCAGGGGTCCTTGGGCGCGACCCCCATCGCGACCAGCGCCGGCAGCGCCGCCCCCGTCCCGTACACGTGGTTGATCCCCCACCGCCCGAACCACGACCCGTCCGGCTCCTGATGAGCCAGCAGCCAGCGCAGGCCCCGCTGGGCTGCTTCGCCCTGCGCGCGGCCCACCGCGGCGAGCATCTCCAACGCGTGCGCCGTCACGTCCGCGCTCGGCTCGTCGATCACCTCGCCGAAGTCCAGGAACGGCAGCTCCCGCACCAGCGCCCGCGTGTTGTCCGCGTCGAACGCCCCCCAGCCCCCATCCTCGCTCTGCATCCCCTCCAGCCACTCGATTCCCCGGTCGATCGCGTCCTGCGTGCGCTCCCGCGCCCCCGGCGCGCCTTCCACCGGCGGCAGGTCCCCGATCCGCCGGCGGTGGCGGTTCGCGCGCCGCAGCTGCTCGTGCTCCAGCTCGATGCTCCGCAGCAGCCCTAGCACCACCTCCGCGGTGTCGTCTACGTCGGGGTAGTTGTCGTTCTCGAACTCGAACGCCCACCCCCCCGGCGCGAGCGCTGGGCGGGTCACCGCCCAGTCGCCCCGCACCTGCACCTCCTCCCCCACCAGCCACCGCGCCGCCCGCGCCAGCGCCGGGTGCTCGCGCCCCAGGCCCCCGTCGCCGAGTGCCACCATCGCCAGCGCCGTGTCCCACACCGGTGACTGGCACGCCTCCAGGCGCCGGCTCGGCGGGCGGGACTCGAATCCGTCGGCGCCGGGCGGGCGGGAAAGAGTTGGTGCACCGGGTGAGCGGGACTCGGATTCGCTCGTGCCAAGTGGTCCAGCGCCAGCGGACGGCGCGCCCCTCCCGGCCGAGTTGGGACGGGGCAAACGAGACTCGAGATCATCCCCGCCACGGTCCTCGATCATGAACCGCTCCAACCCCTCCAGGCCGCTGGCGATCACTGGGTGATCGATCCCGTAGCCCCCCAGGTGCAGCGCCATCAGCGAGTACACCCACGGCGGCTGGATTCCCCCCCACGAGCCGTCCGCCTCCTGGCGGCGCACGATCCACGCCTGCGCCCGCGCCACCGCCAGCCGCCGCAGCCAGCGCAGGGGGCGACGCTCATACGCGCGCAGCGCCCGGTCGAGATGCATCAGCCACGCGCCACCGGCGAGGCCCCGGGCGCTGCGCGAGGGTGAGCGCACGGCGCTACGCCTCCTGGACGGGGTGGGTGCGGAACCTGGCCGCGACCACACCGGGGTCCACGGACGCGGGCCGTGCAGCTCGCGCAGGTCGAACGGCAGCGAGCGTTTGGGGCGGTGCGTCATCACCAGCGACAGCGCCACGATCGTCTGGCGCGCCCAGCACCCGAAGTCGTAGATGTTCAGCGGCACCCACCGGGGCAGCAGCACGATCTCCGGGGGCAGCGCCGGCACCCGCTCCCACGGCCACAGCCCGAACAGCGCCAGCCACACATGCGTGAACACCCGCGCCCCCTCCAGCCCCCCCGCGGCCCGCACCCACTCCGCCGTCGTGCGCATTTGCTCAGCCTCCGGCGGGTCCCCCGCCAGGCGCAGCGCCCAGTAGGCCTCGATCGTTGTGGAGAGGTCGCCGGGGCCCCCGTGGAAGTTCGACCACGTCCCGTCCTCGCGCCACTGCGAGCGGATCCACACAGCGGAGCGCTCCGTCTCATCCGCACGGCGGATCCCCAGGAACTCGCGCAGCAGCATGTCCTCCGCGTCCATCGTCACGTTCGTCTGCAGCTCCCCCCGCCACCACCCCCCCGGGTCCTGCAGGGCGAGCAGGTGCTCGCACGCTCGCTCGAGCGCGATCCGAGCCTCGCTGTGGGTCTCAACGATCGACATCGGCATAGTCTGCGAGCTAAGTCCTTTCTCATCCAAAGGAATGCTTGCGCGCGCCGTGATATCAGGTTCCGTGACCCCTTGCCGCGCTCACGGAACCAGCACCTCCGGGCGGGCTTCGGTTATCACATGCTCGCGCAGCGCCGCCTCGGAGACCGTGCGCGGAGCCGCCGAGCGGAACCTGTAGAGGATCAGGCCGTTCACGTTCTTGTATTCCACCAGATGGAAGCCCGGCGCCGGCGGTTCCCCTGCTCCGGGGAGCAGCGGTGGGTAGCCGGTCTCATCGATCTCGCTCACCCGCACCGACGCCCCCCGCGGCAGGTTGTGCAGCGGCGGGAGGTAGTACTCCAGCGGCGCCGACCCCAGCTCCACCGTGGTGATCACCCTTGCGCCCCCCCGCAGGCCGCCCGGGCCCCCGCCGCGCACGCCTCTGGAGATCGCACCTGCGGCCGTCACCGCGCGCTCGCCCCCGGAGAGCGCGCCAGTCCGCGCCGCCGGGGGGCTCCCGGCAGCCGGAGGGGCGGGCTCCGCGCGGATCGCCTGCGCGAGCCCCCGCCAGTCCCCCCGCTGCAACCGCGGGCTCAGGTTCACGTCCACGCTGAGCGCCAGGAACGCCAGCGCGATCGCCCCCGCCAGCGCGATCCCCGCTTGGCCCGTGCGCCGCGCCGTCACGATCACCGCGATCCCCGCGCTCAGCGGGACCATCGCCGCCACCACGTTGCGCGGCGCCAGGTAGTCCGCGCCCGCCACCGCCATCCCCGCCGGGATCAGCACCCCGCACGCCGCCAGCCCCAGCGCCAGCAGCGCCGCGTCGCTCTCCTGCGGCGTCAACGCCCGCCACAGGCCATAGCCCATCCCCACCAGGATCACCAGTGCCACCGCCAGCTCCACCCCGTGGCCCAGCGGCGACCCCGAGTAGCCCGTCAGGTAGTACTGCGGGATCGCTTCCACGCGCGCCGCCAGCGCCCATGCCCCGATCCACTGGGTTCCGTGACCCCCCTGCGCCAGCGCCAGCGGGATCAGCGCCAGGCCCACCGCTCCGATCGCCGCCACCGCCGGCACCGTCACCCGCCAGCGCTCCCGCCGGCGCAGCAGCCACACGCACATCGGCGCCACCAGGAACACCGCGAAGTAGTGCGTTGCCAGCGCCGCCGCCCCGCTTGCCGCGAACGCCGTCAGCCTGCCCGGCGTCGGGTCGGCATCGGCGCGCAGCCAGCACCACATCGCCAGCGATGCCAGGAACACGAACAGGCCGTACGCCCGCGCCTCCTGCGAGTACCAGACGAGCAGCGGGTTCACCGCCACCAGCGCCGCCGTCACGATCGACGTCCGGCGACCGATCGAAGATCGGCCGGCCAGCTCGGAGCCGATCCCCCACGCCACCGCCACCGTCGCAACCCCCGCCAGCGCCGAGGGCAGCCGCAGCGCCACCTCCCCCGTGCCGAACATCCGCGACCACCCCCAGATCAGCACGTACCACAGCGGCGGGGTGTTCTCGTGGTGAACCACCGCGCGCAGCGTTGCCCCCAGGCTGGCGTGGAGCACGTGCACCGGCGTGAACGCCTCGTCGTACCAGAAGCTCTGTACGTCCAGCGTGCCCAGGCGCAGGGCCGCCGCTCCCAGCAGCAGCGCCGCCAGCGGCCACCACCGCGCGACAGGCTTAGCCATCGGTCAGTGGTTCATCAGGCGCCCCCGGCGGCGTGGGCAGGCCGCAGAGGTCTTCGCTCACCGCCGTCCCGAAGCACGCGTAGCGGTCTTCCCGCTTGTCCGGGAAATACGGCGGCAGGTAGAAGCCCCCCTTCGCCGCGCGCAGCCCGTGCACCGTCGGGCCCGTCACGATCAGGCACACCTGCGGGGCCGTCCCCGGCGGCGCCGGGAACGTGTTGCCGCACAGCACATCGCGCGTGGTGTGGTGTTTGAGGTCCTGCTCGATCGAGATGTTTTTGTAGTCACGGCCCGTCACCACCCGCCACGTTTGGAGGTCCACCGTCAGGCGTTCGTTGACGTGCACCTGCTTCACCAGGTCGTTGACCACCGCCACCGCCAGCACCAGGAACGCCAGCACCAGCAGGGTGCTCTCCACCCGTCGCAGGTCTCCGCGGCCGCGGCGCTCGTGCTCGCGGGGGCGCAACCGCTCGGGCAGGCGCTCCCAACGGCCTCCCTGCTCGATGCC
>DATMPY010000089.1:0-2172 GCA_035566955.1 Solirubrobacteraceae bacterium
CAGCAGGAAGTGCAGGAGCGGCTCGCGAAGGAGTGTTCTCATCTGGGCGTGTACCAGATCGGTGAGGTGTAGGCGCGCTCCTGCCCGGTCATGGGCACCTCGGGCGGCATCTTGACCCCGAAATACTTCGCATCGTAAGCCGTCCACCGCGGCGTCGGGATCTCCAGCACGCGGACGTAGTAGAAGGCGCGCTGAGCGGGATCGAAGTCCGGGTCTCTCCAGACCGTGATAAGCTCGGACGCGCCGATGGTATTGGTCCAGGTCGCGTTGGCGACGTCGACGGTGTGGCCGACCGCCGGGAGCTTACCCGTGTTCGCGTCGGTCTTGCGACTGCCGCTCCAGACCACGTCGTAGACCTTCTCGTGCGTCTCGCCCTTCGCGTCGAGCCAGCCCTTGATGACCTGGATGCGGTCCAGGTTTGCGCCGATCGGGTCCTTGAGCGCGGCGACGAGAAACGTCGGCGCCTTGCCCGCCGGCGCTTCCTTCAGGTCACCGCCCATGGGCACGCCCTTCGTGTAGCCACGGACGGCCGGGCTCCGGGTCTGCGCGTCGTTGGGCGCGAAGTCCCAGCCTCCGAAAAAGCGCACGACCATGCGCGGCCCGGTGGTGGCGTACACTTCCTTGCGCTGCATCGCATCGAAGAGCGCTTCGCGGGTGTTCTCGGTCGCCCAGACACCGACGTACCCGGAGGCGGTGCTCTCCCAGCCCATGATCACGGCGCCGGTGGTGGGGCTCTTCAGGAGGGGGTGCGTGGCGCGGGTCGAACTGGGCTCGTAGGCCGACACCTTGCCGAAGAAGTTGTCCTCCTCGACCGCCGCCAGGCCGGTGTGCGCGTCGGTCGAGCCGACCATCCCGAACTTGTATGGGTTCACCCCCAGTTCCTTCTCGACCTTCAGGCCATTCCTCAGGGCCGAGCGGGCATACTCGAACTCGAGCATCGCCGGCTTCTTCAGCTCGCTGAGATCGAGGTTGCCCTTGTCCCACCGCTCGTAGTTGGCGAATTCGTCGTTCGGCGAGAGGAAGGGATGCGTCTCGCCGTCGCCCTTGATCTGGGTGACCTCGTAGAGGCGCTCGCGGTAAGCGCGCGTCTCGGCGTACTCTCGGTCGATAGGCTTGCCCGTGAAGGACTCGATGAGCGGGAACATACGGCCATTCGACAGGTTGCCGTTGTGCGCGATGGCGAGCACCTGGCCGCCGGTCTTCTCCTCGTACGCGGTCATCCATTTCCACAGATCGCGCGGGTTGTCGCTGCCCAGCGGCTTCAGGGTCGTGTACGGCTCGACCTGGCTGGCCTTCAGGCCGTTGTCGCGAAAGATGACGTTGCGGTGGAGGTTGTTTCCGCTCGTGCCCGAGGTCCATTCGTAGCCGATGAAGGCGGTGAAGCGGCCGGGGTCATTCGCTTCGTCAGCTGCCTTGATCGTCTCTTGCCACGCGTCGCGATAGGCGGGGGTGCCCGGAACCGGCACAATGGCTTTCGAGATCGTCCCCTTTCCGAAATTGATGACGATGTCGATCGCCGCGTCCCCTCCCTTGCCGGACTGGATCATTTCGTACCATGTGCGGCCCTGGGCATCGGCTAGGATCTTCGGGTCACCTGCGAACAGCAACGGAAAGAACCCCATTCCATCCGAGTGATCGGCCACCACGAGAAAGTCGAGCGGACGCGAGAGCTTCACCCGCTGTCCGCTCGACGCCGTGACTTCGTTGCCCTTGGCAAAGAGATAGGCGTCCCGCGGCCCCAGGCGCGCGCCGAAGGCTCCGGCGTCAATCGAGAACGAGGTGTGCAGATGCGTGTCGCCGAAGAACGGGCGCGTGGGGAAGCTCCGGCCCGCGTATGGCGAGTACGGTGCCTTCCCCGGAAACGCCTTCTCGGCCGTCTGCTTGTCGAGCGTGCCGACATCGGTAGGTTGCGCCGCGGCCGGGAGGGCCAGCAGCGCGCCCAGCGCGATTGCGAGCAACACGGAGTCCCTGGCTTTCGCCTTCGTTCGGTTCATGTCTGTCGTCCCTTTCCTTGGGCCCTTCAGCAGTTCGCTCAAAACAACCAGACTCGCTGAACGAGCCAGAACGCCGCGATCGCGCCGATGGCGTACGGTGGCACCCGCCACCCCCACCCCGGAAGCGCGATCCCGCCCCGCCGTGCGATCCAGCCCGCCACCGTAATCGCACCAACGA
>DATMPY010000090.1:0-2204 GCA_035566955.1 Solirubrobacteraceae bacterium
CTCCACGAACAGATCCGTCGCCCGCAGCCGGTGGCCTCCCGTTAGCACCACCACTTGCGGCCCCAGCGCGAGCACCGCGCGCGCCAGCTCCTCGACCTCCGCGTCAGTGGGCTCCGTCTCCCCGACCCCTTCCTCGATCGGCGATCGGCCGGCGAGCACCCGCGCCTCCGGCAGGTTTGGGGTGAGCACCGTGGCCCGCGGCAGGATCTCCTCCACGAGCGCCCTCTGGGCATCCGCCTGCAGCAGCCGCGCACCCGACTCCGCGACCATCACCGGGTCCACCACCACCGGCGTCCCCCGCGGCAACTCATCCAGCGCCTGCGCCACCACGTGGATCACCGCGGCCGTCCCCAGCATCCCCACCTTGACCGCGTCCACCCCGATGTCCCCCACCACCGCCCGCACCTGCGCGAGCACGATCTCCGGGGGCACCATATGCACCGCCGTAACCCCCCTCGTGCTCTGGGCCGTGATCGCCGTGATCGCCGTCATCCCGTGTACCCCACAGCGAGCGAACGCCTTCAGATCGGCCTGGATGCCCGCCCCCCCGCCGGAGTCCGACCCCGCGATCGAGAGCGCCCTGGGGGTGTGCGCGTGCGCCATCACAGTCACCCAACAGTATTGCCACGGACCGTCGCTCAGCGGCGCACTCGCCAGCCTAGCCCTGCCTATGCCGATGCGCGATGAAGGTGACCCTATCCAGGCCTGTTTCTACTCCATATCAGTGCCATCCATTCCCTGTTCCGGTCGGCGCATGCGCCGACCGGCGAGGCCGCACATGTGCGGCCTCGAACCGGACCGTGCATGCACGGTCCGGCCTGCCGGTACATGTACCGGCAGGGGCAGTGCCACATGTGGCACTGCCCTCCTTCCCCTTTCGATCAGCCACTGGTCGCCGCCGTGCTCACGGCAGCAGCTCGAACGCCTCGCGGTGGCGGGGGCGGACGGCCGCAAAGTGACGGCGGTCCAGAGTGACGACCGCGGGTGCTTCGAGGCGCTCGGCGAGCGCGACCACCGAGGCATCGGTCCCCCCGAGCGGGAAGTCCCGATACTGCTCGACCAGCTCCGCCATGCGCGCGAGGTCCTCGCCGCTGGGCCCCTCGACGTCGAGCTCCGCGAGCCCGTGCAGGAAGGCCCGCTCCGCCGCGGGGCCGAGGCGCAGTCCGACGAAGTAGGTCGCCTCGGCGATCACGAGGGCCGCCACCACCAACCGCAGGTCCCCTCGCGAGAGCGTCGCCAGACAGTCATCGTGGTCGCGGTCGTCGGAGTCGGCCGCCGCGTACAGCGGCCCGGCGTCAACGATCGCGAGTGTGCTCATCCCACTCCTGCGCCAACAGTTCCTCCATGTCCCGGCCCGTGGTGCGATGACCGCTGCGCCCAAGCGCAGCGAACGGCAGCGGGCGCGCCTCGGTGGGGACCAGCTTCAGGTGCCTGGCCAGCGCGTCGCGGGCAATCGCGGACGCCGACGTAGAGCGGCGATGAGCCTCGCGTGCCAGCGCATCGGCCAGGTCGTCCGGCAGGGACAGGGTTGTGCGCCTCATACCCGCATACTAGCATCGCAGCCGCCTCGGTTCCCAGCAGCCAGGCGCGGGGCCAACGTTTCGCCAGGCTCGATCTTAGGCGGCGAACCGCTGCGCCGCGCGGGCCCGCGCCTTGGC
Organism: Solirubrobacteraceae bacterium; assembly: GCA_035566955.1. Lineage (GTDB taxonomy): Bacteria > Actinomycetota > Thermoleophilia > Solirubrobacterales > Solirubrobacteraceae > Palsa-744. Next base: position 1,659 of record DATMPY010000090.1, read on the forward strand.
CGCCTCGACCTCCCGATCCCTCGGCGGCGCCGAGGTCACGAGCGCATCGAGCAGCTGAGCTGAGGCCGCCGCGACGGCGTCGACCGCATGGGAAAACGCCTCCGCATTGGCCTGCGAGGGTCGTGTGAAGCCGCTGACCTTGCGTACATACTGAAGCGCGGCCGCGCGCACCTCCTCGTCACTCGCGGGCGGCTCGAAGTTGTAGAGCGATCGTATATTCCGGCACATGCCTGGATCGTAGCGCCGCGGAGCACGGTGTCGCAAGTGGTTCCCGTGCTAGCCGAGGGGTTGACGGCGGCCACCGCTATCGGGGGGCCGTGCTCGTGCTCGTCGTGTTTGGGTTCGACGCGCCAGGGGCCGTGATGGTCGGCGTTGTGCTCGGGGGGATGCCCGTCGGTTCGCTGGATCCGCTCGTCGACCTCGGCGGGGTGGGAGCCGTGCTTGTGGGCGGAGTGGGAGCCGTGCTCGTGGGCGGAGTGGGAGCCGTGCTCGTGGGCGGAGTGGGAGCCGTGCTCGTCGGCGGGGTGGGAGCCGTGCTCGTCGGCG
>DATMPY010000091.1:0-27438 GCA_035566955.1 Solirubrobacteraceae bacterium
CGTTCTGCACCGGCAAGACCAACGAGATGCTCGTCTTCGAACACCCAACTAAGCCGGGCGAGCCGATCTGCGGCACCAGTCTCTACCGGCGGTTCATCAGCGCCAGCAAGCGCGCCGGTCTACCACGGATCCGCGGCTCGCATCGAGGCGAGTGCGGGCGCGATGCGGCTCCGCTGCGCTTGGCGACGAGCAGGTGCGGCGCGACGTGCCGACTTCCGGCCCGCTTTCGCGTCCGCGCGAGCCTTCGGACGGCGGCACGGCTTCGTGACTGTCTGTGTCCGTCAGTAATCGCGGTCCCGAGCTGCGATGGGCCGAGATCGTGATCGCCCCGTACCGAAGGTCACGCGGTCGGCGCGAATCTCGTGGCCGCACTGGCGCCGAGCAGCGACCTCTCGGCAGCGGTCCCAGGTGGGCGCAGGAGCGGCAAATCAGCGACGCCTACGACGCTGAGCCGATGCTGCCTGCAGCACTTCAGTACGGCCCATTGGGGATCGCGTAATCCGCCCTCAGTTGAGTCCCCGACAGCCCTACTGTCGGGAGCTTGCCGCTGATCACATTTGGCAGTTGGGGCAACTGGACGTTCACAGAGCCGACGTCGGCTGGTCCCAGGCGACGATGGTTGGCTACGGTTCCGCGCATGGAGCTGCACCAGCGCATCGCCGATCGGAGGGGTGAGTTCTTGATCTTCGCGGTGACGCCACCGAGGCTGACCACCGGACCGGAGCAGACCAGGCAGATCGCTGAGGTCACACTCGCGCGACTCCGGTCGGTGGGGATAGACGGCCTCGTTCTTTACGACATCGATGACGAGAGCGACCGTAATCCCAACGAACGCCCGTTCCCGTTCCTGCCCACGATGGACCCGGCCGAGTACCTCGCTCGTGATCTCGCGGGCTTGGACGTGCCTGCCGTCGTTTACCGCGCGGTCAGCAAGCACGCCGAGGACGGCCTCCGTCTATGGCTGCGCGACCAGGATCCGGCCCGAACGCTGTCAGTCTTCGTCGGGGCCTCATCCGGCGAGAAGGCGGTTGCAACCTCGCTCTCGCGGGCATACGAGCTCCGAACCGAAGTCCGGCCGGACCTGCCGCTAGGCGGAGTAGCGATCCCCGAGCGGCACGCGCGCGGTGGCAATGAGCACCTCCGGCTCATCGCAAAGCAGGCTGCAGGCTGCTCCTTCTTCGTCACCCAGGTCGTATACGACGTCAACGCTGCGAAGGATCTGGTCTCCGACTATCGCTACGAGTGCGCCGCCCAGAACCTAGAGCCGGTGCCGATCGTCTTCACATTCTCAGTCTGCGGCTCAATGAAGACATTGGAGTTCCTCCAGTGGCTCGGCGTCGACGTCCCGCGCTGGATCGCGAACGATCTGCGCCATGCTGACGACACCCTCGACGCGTCCTACGATCAAGCGGTCGCAACGGCGATCGAGCTACTCGCCTTTTGCCGGCGCGTCGGCGTTCCCTTCGGGCTGAACGTCGAGAGCGTCTCGATACGCAGTGTTGAGATCGAGGCCTCCGTGCGGCTCGCTGCCCGGCTAAGGGCCGAGCTCCGCCGCTAGAAGGTCGGAACTCGCACGCCAGCGAAAGTGAACCGGGGAAAGAAAGCCGTCTGCACCCGCGGCCGTACCCGCTTCATCGCTCCTGCGGCCGCTTGGGACAGTGCCGAGAGGTCGCTGCTCGGCACCAAGTGCGGCCACGAGATCCGCGCCGAGCGCGTGACCCTTGGCTCGAGACGGCCAGCACGCCGGCGTGAACCACATAGTCGTTGAAGCAGAGCGTCCTCGAGCTCGGCTGGGACGGAAGCCATCGGTCCCGAGCGACCTGCTCTCGATCCGCTACGAGCCTCTCGGCCGCGGCGCCTGCTTTCCCCGCAACGCGCGGAAAGCAGGCGCCGCCCGCGTAGCCAGCGAGACACCCGAGTTGGACGACTTCCAGGACACCGGCTGAGGATCGGCACACGCCCGCTCGCGCGGGGCGAAGCGGAAGAAGTCGCCTCGCCGCACCTCCGAACGGGTCCTCGTCCCATGCATACGTCTCGTCTCGGGCCGATGACGTGCCTGCTTTGGCGACGAGCAGGGCGCCCTCGTCTCGCACGCCCGACACCTGCTTCGCGGTGGTCGCGGTACTCGACCATGCCGGCCGTGGCGCTGCCGGTCGACCCCGGCGATATCCGTGTCGACGCTGTGCGCGATCGCTATCGCCTCTCCGCGCTCGGTCCGGACCACGCTGTCGGCTTGCTGGCCGAGCGCGCCGCGCAGCTGCGCGAGTGCGTTACGGAGGCTGGCGCGCGCGCTGTCCTCGCGCACATCAGGCCACAGCCGGCCGGCCAGCTCGCTGCGGCCGTGCGCTCGGCGCTCGAACGCGAGCATCACTAGGAGCAACCTCGCCTTGCGGCTGGCCGGCAGTTCGACGTCCCGCCCGTCGATTTCGAGCCGAAGCTCGCCCAGCAGGTTGAACCGCACCAGGGCAGCGAATCTACTCGGCCGAGCGCCGCGATCGAGCGCACGGGTCTTTGCGCGCCCCCATGTTTGCTCATGCGTCGCCGTTCCATGCGAGCCAGCGCGAGCATGATCTTCATGCCGAACTCGCCGAACGACGTCGGCCCTACTGCAGCGACTCGAGTGGGTGGTGACGTCTGATGTAGTCGCCGAAGAGGGGTGCCGTGAAATCGACGTAGCCGCGTCGGGGACTGTAGATGAGACCCTTGAGGTCGATCAGGTTCTGGCGCACGAGCGCGGTGCGGCGCTGGTCGGCGCCGAGCAGCGCGGACACCTTCGCGGTCTGCTGCGGCCCATCGCCGAGCTCGGCGATCGCGGCCAGGTAGCGTCGCTCAGCCGGGGTCGCGCGGTTGAAACGTGCTCGGTGAAAGCCGCTGTCGAGCTGCTCTTGAGCGATCGTGTCGGCAGCTTTGGCATCGTGGTCGGTGATCGGCGAGCTAGCCGCGACCAGCCAGGCGTAGCGCCCGTAAGTCTGCAGAAAGAACGGGTAGCGTTCGGCTCGGGCGAGGATGAAGTCGAGTGCGGCCTGCTCGTACTCGACGCCCTCGCGCTCAGCGGGGAGCGTGAGCGCAGTTCGGGCGGCGTCCTCAGTGAGCCGACCGATCTCGACGTACTGGAAGAGGCGCTCCGCATAGGAGCTTGCCTCAGCGAGCCTGCCTGGGAGCTGTGGCAGTCCAGCGCAGACGAGCGCCACGGGAAGCTGACGCTGAGCGATGCGATGGAAGGCCGCGAGCAGCGCCTGCAGGTCCTCCTTCTCGGCGAACTGCATCTCGTCAAAGAAGAATGCGATGCCGCCCTCAGCCTCGCGGGCTGTCTCGCCAAGCTCGACCAGGACATCCTGGAGATCGACATCGAGCTGCCCGCTGTCACCGCGTCCCGGAGTCGGGGCGACATCGACCTTGAACGTGATCCCAGCGGGCATAGCTGTGACAGAGAAGCTGCTGATGACCGACAGCGACCTGCGCAGCCGCTCCCGGACACCCTCCCGCTGTGCGAGCGACTGCGCGGCCTGCGCTGCCACCTGAGCAAGCGCTGGACGCAGCGGCCCACGGCCGCGCAGCTCGATGTAGCCCGAACCCCATCCAGCCGCTTCGGCCTCCGCAGCGAAACGGTTCAATAGGACCGTCTTACCGACGCCGCGAAGTCCCCACAACGCAAGGTTCTGCTCAGGACGCCCGGCAGCAAGACGCTTGAGCAGCACACCGAAACTCGTCTGCTCTCCATCGCGACCTGCAAGCTCCGGTGGTGGCGTACCGGCGCCCGGTGCGTAGGGATTGAGAACCTCGTCCACACCACGAGTATATAGCTTTATATGGCCGTATTTGCTCAGGGCATAAAACCAAATAATCCCGTGCCGATGCGACCTCCGAACTGTTGGTCAGAGCCGTTCGCTCCGGAGGGCCAGAGATTTGAGAAGGGCCCATCCCAACCCCTGGCTTGATCGCCGGCCAGCGTGGCAGACAACCGCCATGCTTTGCAAGTTCTCCGAGAAATTGTTCCCCGTGGGGGCCTTTCTTTCTCGAGGAGCAAGCCGCAGTTTTTAGCTCTATTACTTGCTTTTCCCGTAGTCGGGGAGACTGGATTCGAACCAGCGACCGCCCGGCCCCCAGCCGGGTAGATATAGCTCTTCTCAGGCTTAAAACCGCTTGAAATAGCGGTTTCGGTCGTCGCGGATTTGCTCGGATTCGCTCAAATTGGTACCGAATTAGTACCCGACGACTGCCGCTCATCCAGCGAACATCGCGGATCCTGCCCCTATGGGGAGCGGGTGCGCCGGCGAGTGCTTGCCTCCCGAGAGCGTCTCTGGCGAGTCGAGGACCTCGAGCGCCTCGAGGGGTAGTGTGGCGCAGCGACTCGGACTTCAAGGCCGACGTCACGGGGTAGCGAACACTCCTCCACAGCCCGAGTTGCGAAGGCCCTATGAACATCGCAACTCCTATCGATACCAGTTGGCAAACTCGTCAACCTCAGTTGGCATAATGCACAACATGGCACGGCTGCGGTCCCGCGATCTGTTCCCCTCCGAGGAGCCCATCCGTCCGCCAGGCAGACTCATCGGCCGCCAGAGCGATGTCCAGGAGCTCGCCTCCCAGCTCTCGAATGGACTCCACCGCATCCTCGCCGCGCCACGCCGCACTGGGAAGAGCACGGTCTGCAAAGCGACCATCGCCGCCCTTCGCCGCAAGCGGCTCTACACGGTGAGCGTCAGCCTGTTCAAGTACACCAACGCCGCCGCGCTCGCCGAGGCCCTCGCCCAAGAGACGCTCGCCAACCGCACCGCGATCAAGCGCCTCCTCGAGCGCACTCGCAGCCTCGGCTCGGGCGCGCTCAGCGGACGCTCACTGACCGCCGTGCTACGCGTCAAGTCCGAACTGGGCGATGCCGTGGAGATCGCTCTCGAGCCCACACGCCTACACCGCGACCCAATGCAAGAGCTGAGCCTCGCCCTCGAGCTGCCTCAGCGGATCGCCGAGCGCGACGACCGGCATCTGATCCTACTGATCGACGAGCTCCAGCAGCTGACCAGCGGCGCCTACGGCGACCCCGAGCAGATCACCCAGCGGCTGCGCGAGACCCTCCACGCCTCCCCCCGCGTGACCTGCCTGTTCGCCGGCAGCGTCGAGCATCTGATGCGCGACCTGTTCAGCAACCACCGCCGCGCGCTCTACCAGTTCGGCGGCTTCCACGAGCTCTCCCCAATCACCGAGGACGAGTGGCTCACAGGGCTCGGCGAGCGTTTCGCCCAAGACGACTGCACCGTCGACGTCGAGGCCCTGGAGCACATCATCGCCGCGGGCGAGAGGCACCCACGATCGACGATGCTGATCGCCCAGCAGACCCACCACGCCTCCGTCGAGGAGGGCACACGCCACATCGACGGCACGCTCGCGGAGCGCGGCTACCGCGGAGCGCTGGCAGACGACGCCGGCCGACACGCCGACCTGATGGACCGCATCCGGGCCATGAGCAACACCGCCGTCGAAGTTACCATCCGCCTAGCACACCACCGCTCCCCATACACCAACCTCGAGAAGAAGGCCGCCAACCGAGCCCTCAACACGCTCGCCGAGGCATCGGTCGTCATAAGGCCCAACGGCCGGGGCTCCTGGGCGCTGGCAGACCCGCTCTTCTCGGCCTACCTCCGCCGCGAGATCAGCGCCGGCTGACGACGAGCGCCCGAGCGCCCGGGGACACCGACCAATTGCGCGCCAGGACCCGTCTGTGGGCCCGCGCAACCCCCTCAAATACAAATGAACCCCAGCGCATCGAGCTGCCGCGCGCACGGGGAGGCCCACAGCCGCCCCTCCCCCGCGCAGACAACGCCCTGAGCGCGCAGACGATCGAGCGCGACGCCGATCGCGACGGGGTCCACGTCATACAGTTCGCGCCCAAGCTCCGGGCGTGTCCAGCGCGGCGGGTGATGTCGCGCAGCAGCTGCAGGACGACCAGACACTGCGTGCCCCACTCATCCAACGGGTCGGCACGCTCCTCAGGCGCATCGGGTGTACGGCTCATATCGAGATCACCCCCAGCGAGTCGAGGTAATGCGCGCTGCGGGTGGCCCAGACGAGCCCGTTGCAGCGCTGTGAGATGCCGTGCTGCCGGAGACGATCGAGCCCGGCGACGAGATCAACGAGCGGGATGTGGGTGAGCGCCTCTTCGAGGTCGGTGCGAGCCCAGCACTCGGCGTGGTCCTCGCGCAGGAGCTGCCGGAGGATCGCCCGCTCGGCCTTCTGGACAGCGGGCGCAGCGGAAATAATACGCTGGTGGCGCATGGGAAGAAAACCCTCTTTCTTCACGCGCACGCGGTTACCGACCGCCTCGGTGCCGTCCTTGAGCGTCTCGATGCGCCTCACGTCGAGACGCTGGGAGGCATAGAACTTCAGCGCGCGGACACCCGGCTGCGTCTCCGGCGAGCCGAACTTCACGCCGACCTTTTCGCGGATCTGGTTGGTGAGCAAGCACAGCGTCTGCGTGCGATTCAGGTTGCCCGCGAGCTTGCGCATCGCCTGGGACATCATACGCGCCTGCGAGCCGACCGTCTGATCCCCCATCTGGCCCTCCAGCTCGACCCGCGGCGTGAGCGCCGCGACCGAGTCGATCGCCACCACGTCCACCGCGCCGGAGTGCACGAGCATGTCGGCGATCTCCAGGGCCTGCTCGCCGTAGTCGGGTTGGGAGACGAGCAGCTCGTCGATGTCGACGCCGATCTCCTTCGCATACAGCGGGTCCATCGAATGCTCCGCGTCAATGAACGCGCATACCCCGCCGAGCTTCTGCGCCTCAGCGAGCACGTGGTAGATCAGCGTCGTCTTGCCCGAGGACTCCGGGCCGAAGATCTCAACGATCCGCCCCCGCGGCACCCCGCCGATCCCGAGCGCGAGATCAAGCGACAGCGCGCCCGTCGGCACCGCCTCGCAGCGCACCTGCGCGCCCTCATCGCCCATCCGCATGACCGAGCCCCTTACCGAACTCGCGCTCGATCTGCACGAGCGCACCCCAGCGCGACATCGCGCGCCTCCAAGGCCTGCTCCTGGTCGACGACTGACATGGCAAGCATGACGATCCTCCTTGGTCGAAAGTGGATCGAGCAAGCTAGCCCGCACTTGGGACGGTACGCTCGGCCGGCGACCTACAACCCTGCCATTCGGCGCACCGATACACCAAACCTGGCGAAAAAAACACTAGCCGTATCCCAAGCCGCGGAGAGCGGTAGTCCCATAGCAGCACCTGCGCCAACTACCCGTGATCCCCACGCGAGCGTCCCCAGCGCCGGCGCCCATCGCGCCAGGGAGGATCGGGGTCGGGATACGGCTCCCACGCCGCCACCGCGTACTGCGGCGCGAGCTCGTAGTGGCGGCAGTACTCAAACCACAGCATAACCGTCGGGCGCCCTTCCACCACGAACCCGAATTCGACCGGGCGCGTCGGGAACCCCACCGACAGCGCGCTGAGCGCCGTCTCGGCATCCCCCCAGCGATCCAGCGGCGCGATCTCGCGGTGCTCGACCCCTTCCCCCGGCAGCACATACATCCGCTGGTCCTCGAAGAACGCCAGCCACAACACCACCAGCCCCCGATCGATCGGCTCATCGCACGCGACCTCCCCAGCCGCCATGCACGCGATGGACCCGTTCTTCAACACCTCCGCGATGTCCTCGCCGGCGACGCCCGGCAGCCCCGCCTCGACCAGCGCCCCCAGGAAATCGAGGTGGTTGACAACCGCACCCGCCGGCAGCACCCGGCCCGGCCCGCCGTCCCACACCTGCACAACCTCGGTCATATCGGCCCCCAATCGCCCATCTGGCTACCTACCCATGACCCCTACTCCGGCAGTACGACCACAGCGGGACACCACCAACCCCAAAGCCCAACGACGGGCGCCCCGCCACGCCTTGAGATCGGCCACCAGCCGGTCGTGCTCATCCACAGCGCGGCCCTGACCGGGCAACCGACCAGAGAGACCGTGCGCCCCTCGAAGCCACCGCAGCGCGCTTCCCTCCCCTGCGCGCGCTACTGGCGTACCTCAAACCCAACCGAGGGAACCCAAGACGCCAACGACGCCTGCACTACTACTTCTTTTTGCCCTTGTGCTTCTTCGAGGTCTTCTTCGCCGCCTTCGCCTTCGCACAGCCCGTGACGCCGACCGGGGTGCTCTGGTGGATCACCGCCCCGTTCTGCGCGACGAATTCGGTCAGCATCTGCAGCGTCGCGGACTCGATCTGCTTGACCCTGCGGGTGATCGTCCTCCTGCGGCCGTGGACCTTGACCTTGACCTTCTTGACGGTGACGGTGTTCGTGGCCGCACAGAGGTTCCCGAGGGCTGTCAGCGCGCTGTACGGACCCTCGGGGAGGGTCAGTTCGAAGCTCGTGACGGGCTGGTCGGGGACGGTCTTGAACGTGCTCGAGGTGATCCCCGCTTTGCTGATGAACGTGCTGCCGACGAGGTCGATCGTGACGCCATAACCTTGCAGCACGACGATCAGGCTCGGGAACGCTTCCCCGCCGTGACTGACGAAATACGCCGGCCCTTCCAGGGGGACGGGCAGGATCGGCGTGATCGCCCTCGCGTGACCCACGATCGAGGCGGCGGGGCACCCTGCGGGGTTGGTGTTGAACTGCGCGGCGGTGCACCCCTTCTGGAGTGTCGTCAGGCGCGAAGGGAGCTGGTGCGGCAGTTCGACTTTGACCCTCGAGATGTTCGCCTGTGTTCCCTGCGGCGCGCTGGGGTAGGAAAGCTTGACGCTCAGGCTCGCGCCGTTGGCTCTACTGGTCTTGCCCGAGGTTGTGACCTTGAAGCTGGGTTTGAACTGGAGGTTCTGACAGTTCGCGAGCTGGAACGAGTCGTTGGTCGTCACGAACTGCTGATCGGCGGGGTTCGTGGGGTCCGCTCCGCCGCCACCGACGGTCGCCGCGAAGTTCTCCGGATCGCAGCTGGTCGGGTTGATCATGAACTGGGGACGGTCGACGTAGACGTGGATGTCGCGGACGTGGATCACGATCCCGTCGATAATGTGCGGGATCGGATCGGACGCTTTCGCGTCGACTGTCACGACCGCGGTTTCGGGGTTGATCTCTAGCGCGAAGCGAATCACCACGGTTCCCAGGTCGAACGGGCCGACCTTCGCGCTGGTGATCGACACCACTGAGAACGGTGCGCCGTTATACGGTCCCGCGAGGTAGACCTTGCCGGGGGTGTATGCCAGGACGCCTCCCACACCGGCACCGACGAGGGTATGCCCGATTTCGCTCGCCTTTGGGCATGAGGGGTTCGTTTCCTCTTGAGCACCGGTCTTTTGCCTGGCGAGCTGAATGTTAGCGTCGGGACAGAACGGTATTCCTGACAGGTTCGCTGTCAGGCCGGGTGGTAGTATCGAGGAGAAGCGTGTGAGCTCTTGTTCACCGTCGTTGCGGGTGATGTGGATATCCATTGGGCTGTACGCACCGGCGCTGTTGTTCAGCGTGCCCGCGATCAGCGCGGGTTTGAACGGCGGGACGCCGCCCGCGGGGCAGGGGCCGCCGCCGATGCCGTTTTCGATCCGGAACGAGCTGGTCAGGGGCACCGGGGACAGCGGCGCCGACCACGGCGTCAGGTCCGCTTCCGCGGTGTAGGACCCGCACGTTGGAGGGCTCACGAGCGGCGAGTTGGCGCCCTGGCGCAGCTTGAGCGTGAACTTGCTGAATGGCACCTGCGGGTTGTTATCAAACGTCGTCACCAGCTGGCCCGTCACCGGGTCGGCGTCGATGCGGCCCGCAAGTTTGACGATGATTCCCCGCTCGGGGTCCTTCACGACGATGTACAGGCCGAGCAGCGACCCACCGGGGTGTTCGGGCGTCCCAAATTCGGGCCTGTTGTCATACGGCTTGGCGATGTAGATGTTGCCCGTCAGGTGCTTTTCCACGAGCACCGGGGTTTCCACGTCCACCTCCCCGATCTTCGATTCCGGCGGGCAACCCGCACCGAACGCCGACGAGGAGGTTTCCGATTCGAACTGCGCGGGCGTGCACACCCCCAACCCGGAGGCGAGCGACGGGTTGGCGGTGTAGCCCACCGGCAGGGTGACGACGCTGTCCTTCAGGTTCGCGGTCGACAGCGAAAGGGGGTTTTCCCAGGACTGGGGGACGATTAGCGAGACGTCAAGGCCGCTCGAGGATTCCGCGGAGCGGGTCGTCGGCTGCACTTCGACCGATGGTGTGAACGGGACCCGTTCGCATTCGGTGAGCGGGCCGATTTCGGTCTGCGCTTCTGACCATTCGGTGGGATGCTCCCAGGAGTCAGCTTTGATGAAGTCGATATGGGGTTCGCAGCTGGTGGCATTGGAGAGATAGGGCTTGACCGGGATGCCGGCGGGCAAGGGATGGGGCGCTTCGGAAGGGGTGTGTCCCGGGTTGGTCTGGCAGGCTGGGACGAAGCTGGAGTAGCATTCGAGGCCGCGCTGAGCATCGTGTTCGGAGGAGGCTGGGAGGCCCCAGACGGTGAGGGAGACGTGGTGGGCTTCGCCGAGCTCTGAGATGTTGGGCGAGGTGACGGTGAGACCAGAGTCACCGGGACGAACGCTGACGGTGAGAGTCTGGGTGAGAAAACCAGCGACGTTGAAGCCGAACTCGGCAGTGACGCCGAAGCTGGTGACTTCCATGTTGAAGACGGGGATCGTGACTTCTTCAGGAGCGGCGCCGCTGGGGTTGACGAAGACGTCGAAACTGAGCTGACCGACCTGGCTGGCGACCGGACAGTGTGGATTGGAGAACTCGCCGACCGCGCTCTGGCCGATGAGCTGGGCGACGGTGCAGGTGGGGACGGCGGTGTTGTTGCCGACGAAGCCGGGCGGCAGGTTGACGATGGTGGTGCGGTTGTCGTTATTGGTCCTGAGGCTCGGGCCAGAGCCGGTATGAGCGAATTCGAAGGAGGTGGTGAGATCCCCGTGGGCGGCGGCCTGGGTGGTGGAGGGGACGATGCGGAAGGAACCGGGTTCGATTTCGAAGGAGTTGGGGCTTTCCTTCGCAGTGGCTGCGACCGGAAGCAGGCAGAGCGCGCCGGCCACGATGACGGCGGTCACCGTGAGCGCGCTCAACCGCCCCCACACAGCCGGCTGAATCTCGCGAGCGCCGCTCATCGACCTGCCCTCCCCGTGTCCTTTGCGTGCCGTGCGACGCGCCTGGCCTTCCTCCCAGTCCTCTTCTTCGGTTTCGCCTTGCACTTCCTGCCACCTTTCGCGTTGCAACGAGCCTTCGGCTTCGGCCTTGGCTTCGCTTCCGCCAGGCTTGCGCCCAGCACGTTGCCCGCGCCCTGAAAGCTCGCACTCGAAGGCGTGACGTCGCTCGGGGCCGAGAACGGCGTCGAGCACGCGTCACCAGCACATTCGACCGGGGGGCGCGGTTCGGGGAAGCCGCCGCCGATACGAGCATCATAGATGTCACCGGCGGTGTCGTTGTCGGAGGGCAGGAGCGATTCGTTGGTGGAGAAGAAGACGTCGCGACCTTCGTGGGCGGTGCCGAGCAGGATGTTGAGGAAGCCGCCGCGACCGGAGGTGATCAGAGAGAGACAGCCCTGCAGATGGGCGCAGCCTTCGAGGCCGTCGCGGCGCCACTCGTAGACGTCGCTGGAGGGAGAGTAGAACTCGGAGGAGTGTTCTCCTTCTGAGCTTGCCGGCGCGATTTCGCCATCGATGTCGGAGGGGAGGAGGGCGGAGGGGGTGTCAAAGAAGGCGTAGTCGCCATTGGCGGAGGCGAAAGGCACAGAAGGCGTCCCTAACTGGGCGCTATGCGCGTCTTGGAACGAGAGCAGCTGTGGTTCGGAGTCGAAGGACGAGGCGCAGGCGATGCACTGGATCAGGTGCTCGGCGCTGTTATAGCGCATCACCTGAGGGGGGATGGTTTTCGCGGTGCCGAAGAGGGCCTTGGTGATGACGCCGGAGTTAAGTTTAACGAAGCCGGCAAGTTCGGCCGGCATGCCCTGAGGAATGACGGCGCGACCGGGCTGGGTGGCGCCGATGACGCCGTAGAGGTAGCGCTGCTGAGTGAGGCTTTCGCCGGCGGGGATCGGTTCGGCGGCGTGGGTTTCGGTGTGATAGCGGAAGAGGTGGCCTTCGGGGTCGGCGAGGAGAAGGGTGGAGCCGGCGGGGTCGGCTTCGAGAAACTTGAATTCGCCGATGTCGAGAGTCTGCGCGGCTTCGGTGCCGCCGTCGAGGCGCATGTAGAGGTTGAGGTTCGGGCCGCCGCGTTCCCTTTCATCGCTACCGGGGCAGGTCGAGCCGGGGGCGGCTTCAAAGAAGACGCGGCGCCCGTCGGCGGAGACGGCGTTGGCGCTGCCGTCGATCGAGATTTTGCGAGGCAGCTGTTCTTCTCGACCTCTGGCCATGGTGGCGCCGCAGGCTCCGATCGTGGAGCCGCTGGTGGCGACGTTTGCCTGGCGCAGCTGGCCGGCGGAGTATTCGTAGAGGTCGAGTCCGCTTTTGGTGGTGCTGTGCGGTTCGGTCAGTTTGCGGTCTTCGACGGTGAGGATGAGCTTGGAGAAGTTGGCGGAGCGGGCGACCCAGCCGGTGTTGTCGTTGTTGGCTTCGGCCGCGGCGGGGGGCACTTCGGCAACGGTGGCGTAGGGGCCGCCGACGGGGCCGACCTTGTAGAGGAACTTGGGCGAGCCGGTCGAGGGTGATGTCTTCCAATGGGCAACGAGGCCGAGCTGGGTGAGATCGGGGGCGAAGACCTGGGGGGTGTAGAGGTAGAGGCCGGCTTCGGGCTGGGGGGTGGCGGCGGTGAGACGCCAGCCGGAGGGGCTGCGAGAGAAGAAGTAGGGGCTCTGTCCGCTTTCGGGCGTGGCGCCCCACACGACCTGGTGGTCGCCGTACTCGAGGTGTTCGCCATCGGCGGCGATGGTGGTGCCTTCGGCGCCGACGGTGCCGCCGTAATTGAAGATTTCCTGGGCGCCTTCCTTGTCGGCGGGAGTGAGCTGCTCGTAGGCGCGGCAGTCGGGGAGGTGAGCTGAGGGGCCGCTGCGGGCGGCCTGGTTGGGGCAGGCGGCGGGAGGTTCGACCGGCGGAGCAGCAGGAACGGTGAGGGACTGTTCCTGGCCGTCGACGGCGCCGATTTGGCTGGAGGCGAGGAGGCGGAAGCGGTAGGTTTCGCCGGGGGTGAGGGCGGGCAGGTCGGCGCCGACGTATTCGGTCAGGGTATTCGTGCTGTGGCCGGCGGGCCTGCCGAGGCCGAGGTCGACTTCGGGGGTCGAGGAGGCCTGGGCGAAGCCGCCTGCGCCGCCGGGGGCCTGGAACTGCTGTTCGGAGACGTACTGGAAGCGGAAATGGGTGTCGGCGCCTTCGCCGCCGGGCTGGGTGGTGGTGACCGAGCAGGAGGGGGAGCTGCCGCCGCCGAGGGCGGAGCCGTCGCAGGCGAGCTGGGGCTGGTCTTGTTCGGCGTAGGCGCCGGAGAAGAAGACGGTGTAGGGACCGCCGTTCGGGCCGCTCACTGCTAGTGGGCCGGATACCGGCGATTCCTTTTCGAGCAGCTCTTCGAGGGCCACCCGCACCACCGGGGCGGAGGCGTCGTAGGGCAACTGGGAGACGAGCGGCGCGGAGGCGACGGTTGCGGTCGCGTCGCTTGAGAGGGTGACTTCACCGGTGAAATCTTCGGCGTAGTTGGTGGCGATGACCGTGGTTCCGGGGGGGATGCCAGGGCCGGTGACGAGCTCGCCGACGGTGAGGGGCAGAGGCCCGGCGGAAGTCAGCGAAGCACCGGTCAGGTCTTCGGAGGCGCCATGTTGAAGTTCAACGTTCGGTCCCTGGACACGCGCAATAGAGGTCGGGGGGAGGCCGGGCCCCGAGATCTCTTGGGATGCGCGAAACTCGCCGGAGATGACGTGGAAGTTGGTAATGACGAAGTTGGTTCCCGCAACGGGAAGTTTGTGAAGGTCGCCGGTGCCTTTGGCCAGGGGCAGGGGGATTCCGGTGATCCTGGGCGAGCCGGCGGTGAGGGCGCCGGTGGTCTGGGCGCCGGTGCTGTGGCCTTCGAAGCTGAGGCTGAAGGTGCCACCGCTGGGGCTGCCTTCGATCGCGATCCGCTGTTCCTCGGAGGTGGGGAGGCTATGGGGGTCGACGGAGCCGAGGAGACGGAGGGATTCGCCGTGGAGGGCGTGGACGGCGAAGGTGGTGGCGACGGGGGGACCGGAGGTTTCGACGGCGGTGAGGTCGTTGGCGGCGAGCGCCGGGACGGCGGTGGCGATCGGTTCACAGACGAGTGGTTCTGAGCCGCGATCGTGGCGTCGGCCGCAGACGACGCCTTCGCCGAGGGCGTTTTTGGCGAAGAGGCGGAACGAGTAGTCAGTCGAGGGGGTGAGGCCGGTGGCGGCCGCTTCAACGGGTGCCGTGGGGGTGCCTGGCGCGGGGGCGAGCTGTTCGGCTTCGGCCTGGGAGATGGTGCCAGCGGCACCGGGTACGGGGGCCCAGGAGGCAGGGTTGGCGGGTTCGGTGGTCGATTCGAAGCGCCAGTGGGTTTCGGCCTCGAAGCCGTGGAGATCAATCTGAGCGGTGAGATGGGCGCTGGTGGAGGTGGCGTTGCGAGACTCTAGGTCGGTTGGCTGGGCCCTGTCGGTCGGAGTGTCGAAGGATTCGACTTCTTCGGCCTGACCCCGTTCGTTGACGGCGAGGACGCGGGCGAAGTAGTTGGTTTCAGGCGCGAGGCCGGTGATGTGGCAGACGGGGTCGGCGAAGTCTTCGGCGACGGTGACGGTGCCGGTGCAGGCGGGGGTCCAGGGGCCGGCTTTCGAGGTGGAGTAGGAGAATTCGAAGTGGGTCTGGGCGGCGTTGGTCTCGACCTGGGTCGTGACCGAGGCGGTGGTCGGCGAGGACGCGCCGACCACTTTGAGAGAGTTTTCCGGCTCGTGTCGGTAGCTTTCGGTTGGGACTGGGACAAGGATTTCCGGCGCGGCGGGGGCGGCGGTGGTAAAGGCGTAGGTTTCGGTGGCTTCTTCGCTCGCGGTCTTGGCGACGAAGCGAGCGTAGTAGAGGGTGTTGGGTTTGAGGTGGTGGACTATTCCATAGTCCTCGTGGGTACCTGTTATTTCGTTCACATCTCGCCCGAAGGCGAGGGTGATGGACTGCACTCCTCCTACGGGGACGGAAGCATCGCCGCCGGCAGCAACTCCTTTTCCTTCCTGGAGCAGGGCTTCGCTGGTGGCATATTCGGCGTGCCATTCAATCGGGGCGCCAGCTTCGTCGATCAAGGTGGCGGCGATGCGGGCGCGGCTGGAGAAGATCAACTTTTCGTAGGGTTGGGACTGGAAGCGGAGGGTGTTGGCGGCGAGGGCGGGCGAGGCGGAGAGCACGAGGGCGAGGGCGAGGAGCAGGCAGCCGGCGAGGGCGCGAGGGAGGCGCCTGGACACAGCGCCCCGGCGACCAGGGAGGAGAGCGCGGAGCGGAGCGCGGGGAGTTCTCCGGGGAGACGGCTTTTCGGTGCGACGCTCGGCGTGCTTCACGGGGTGCCTTTCTGGTGGAGGTGGCTCATCTGCTCGGTCGTGGTCGGGGAATGTGTGGATTGCGGTGGCGGTTGAGATCTGACGTTGAGGGGCGTTTGGCGGGCCGGCTTCCCAGGCGGTGTTATTCGGCTGTGACGGCCCATGTACCGCTGAAGAGGATCACGCCGGCCGATTGGCCGAGGACGCTGATAACTGCGCCCGTGGGATCGGCGCCCTCGTTGAGGCCACCTCCGCCACCGCTGAGACAGAGAATCAAGTTACCCGAAGCGCATATATATGGTTCCCCATTGTGATTGTGTTCGAAAGACCCAAAGACACAGAGGTGCCCTTCTTCGGCGCCGGGGTCTTCGAACGTGCCGCTGCAGCCGGCCGGCGGAGTGGGGAATTCATGTTTTTCTTTCTGTTCTTCAGTCGGAGCCGGGATATAGGCCACGGCAGGGGATGCGGTGAGGGGAATGCCGAAGCTGATATCGCTGGAAGCGGATCCTTCAAGCGGCCCCACGCCGGGCACGTTGGCCTCGATCGCCCAATCACCCTTCAGCGTCTTGCCCTTGGGGAGCGTTTCGGTGAAACCCGTGGTGCCGTTCGTACCGTTTTCGCCTTTGGGGCCGGTTTCGCCTTTGGCACCCTGCGGACCGATCGGGCCGGTGGGACCTCCCGCACCTTGCGCGCCGCCCGGACCCTGCGGGCCTGCGGCGCCGGCGGCACCGTTCGCGCCCGGAGCGCCGGCGTTGCCCTTCAGCGCCTTGAGCACCTTCGGGCTGATCTGCTTCGTCGAGGTGATCAAAACCCTGCCCGCGGCATACGCGCCGCCGGTCATCGCGAAGACGAGCGCGAGCGACGCGATCACGGTCGCGGGACTGACACGCATCCGTTTACTTAGTGCTTGAAACATCAGTTATCTCCTCCTGGAGTACGGGAGGGACAACAGGGCCCCTCGGTTGTTGTTGTGTTGTGCGCCCCAGGGGACGCGGCACGAGATGCTTCGGTTCGATCGATGGTGAGAGCGCTGAGCCGCCGCGCGACCTGGCCACCCAGCGGTGTCAGCTCCCACGCGTTCGGCTCGCCGGAGAGATGACCCCCACCCGTGTTCACCGTGAGACCCAGGCGCTCCAAGCGCCCCAGCAGCTTCGAGATCTGCCCCGGGTCCGTGACCCCCGCGCTCTCCGCGACACCCCGGTTGCTCGCACCCGGCTGCTCGGCGATGCACTGCAGCACCCGCGCCGTGCGGTAGGTGAGACGCATATCCACCTCATCCAGCGGATCTTTCTCCGAGCCGACGGGAACTCGCCCGGCGTGCACAGCCGGACGCGGCGCGGGCGCCGCACGCCGCTGTTCCCGACGCGCCGCACTCGCCCCCAGATACTGCAGCGCGATCATCCCCATCAACTCATCCAACAGCCCCTTCAACGGCCGCCGGTCGCCGCTGCGCAACCGCGCATACACCACACCGAACGCCCCACCCACCAAGCCTTCCGCGGTCACCAGCGTGCACTCCCCTCCACGCGCGCCCTCCAAACGCCCCTCATCGAGCACCCCCACCAGCGAAGCCAACAACCGCTCGCGGCGCTCCAGCGCCTCAGGACCACCGTGCAACGCGTGCACCACGCAAATCCGCGCCAGCACCGGCTCACCATCAAGAAACGACAGGATTACCCACAGCCCACCCCGCACCCGCTCACGCCACGCAAGACCCCCCAAACCAGCCGCCGCGAGCTCCCCCTGCACCCGCCCGGAGACCTCGTCAAGCAGCGCGACCAGACACTCCTCACGGTTGCCGAACAACTCGTAGAACGTCCGCCGCGACACCCGCGCACGATCGGTGATCCGCGCCACCGAGGCCTGCTCATACCCCACCTCGTCGATCACGGCCGCCGCCGCCGCCAGCAAACGCGAACGCTGAATCTCCTCCACCTGCACCCGCGGCGTATCCCGCGGCAAAGCCAACCGCCTCGCCCAACGCCCCCGCCGCTCCACCAGCAACCCACGCTCACCCACACGCAGACGCGCCGCCGCGCCCGCACCGTTACGCGCCGGCGCCGCCATCAACAACCGCCCCTCACACGCGCGTGCGAAACGATGGTGGTCGCCTTGATCGGAGCCGCCGAGAGGCCACCCCCCGCGGGGACGAAGACAAGACGGCGCGAACGCGCCCGACGAGGAAACTCTTCGGCTAGACCACTAGCCGAAGAGAGAGAGAGAGAGAGAGAGATGCGACAGCGCCAAGCTGGCGCATCTAGTATCACTCCGACCGACGGCGGCGCACATCCCCGCTAGGTATCTCCCTCTAGAAACCACGCTCAAACAACTCCCTCATCGCTCCGATCCAACCCCTCTCCCACTCCTACAAGAACCCTGCGAGCGCTTGACGTCAACCACAAAGCGAGATGACCCCAACCAGACCCTATGTACACCGGCCCCAACAACACAGGGCCGACCTGTCAACGCACGATAACACCCCGCGACGCAGATGTCAAGCCTCCAGCTCGACGCTCGTGCACGACGACATACGAAGAACTCACGAGCAACGGAAAGCCCGCTCCTACGGCGAGAGGACGCGGAACCGGTAGGTCGCGGGGCCGGGACGGCTGAGGCGGTGACTCGCACGGGAAGCGGCCGTGCGCGCCGATGCTGACGCGGCACCGGCCGAGCGTCCCGTCCCAAGCCGCGCGTAGCCTCACCCAAGGCAACCAATCCACGGGAAGGAGCGCACCAGATGGGCACCGTCAACCTCAACCAGGTGGCGATCACCGGCAACCTCACCCGCGACCCCCAGCTCGTGGGGCTCCCCTCCGGGCACGTACTCTGCGAGATGCAGCTCGCCTGCCACCGCCGCTCCCAAGACGAACTCACCGGCAACTGGCAGGAGTGGCCCGACTACTTCACCGTCAAGGCATTCGGCTTCCAAGCACGCACAACCCACCAGCACCTACGCAAAGGCCACGGCGTCGCGATCTCCGGACGCCTCTCCTCCAGACGCATCGACGGCCCCGACGGCGCGCCCCGGCACATCGCCGAGATCGTCGCCGAGGCCGTGCAGTTCCTCGCACGACCCAACGGACGGTAGAACCCGATGGCCTGCCCGGAGTGCCACCGACACTCCACGCTGCTCGCGGCGCTCGCCCCCGCGATCGAGCGCACCACCCCCCTCACCCGCCAATCCCTGCTCCCCCTGCTCGCACTCAAAAACGACGAACAACTCCGCCACGCCGCCAAGACCGCCAACCCGCGCAAGCTGCCCCATCGAGCCGAGCCGCCCCCCGCCACCAACAACGCACCACAGGCGACATGCCGCCACGACCACGCCTATCCCCTCGCCCTCGCGCAACTGGACAGCGCACCCGCTGTGCTGCACACCACCTGCGACACGGACCGCCTCACCCAGCTGCTCGCCGGACCAACGGTGGCGCTCATCGGCGACCGCCACCACACCGGCTACGGCCACCAAGCAACCTTCGCGCTCGCCTGCGACCTCGCCACCGCCGGCGTCACCCTCATCAGCGGCCTGCACCAAGGCCTCGACGGGATCGCTCACCACGGCGCGCTGCACGCCGGCGGACACACCATCGCCGTGACCGGCAGCGCACCAGAGATCCCGTATCCCCGCCAACTCGAGCACCTGCACCGACGCATCGCCACATGCGGCGCAATCGTCTCCGAGTTGCCTGTCGATTTTGCTTCTCGCCGCTGGATTGGTAGAGTTCATTGGGAAGACCAAGGATGGCCTCTCGACTTGTGCGTGTTGCCGGGGTTTTATCTTGCCCGGCCGTCCGGGTCTCGTCCGTAATGCCAACCATAACAACGGCGGGCCATGCGCGAGCCCTTGGTACTCACCGGCACAAACAGCCGACGAACGTCCTCCCATCCCTACTCGATCCCTTGGTCCACGCCACGATACTGTTCGTGGTCCTGCTGTTCTCGGGATTCGCACATGATCCGCCCCGCCTCGCCGCCCGCGCCGATCGGCGAGAGCTGCGCGCTGTCACCCACCAACACCAGCTTGCCCTCCCGCTGCGCCGTCAGCTCCGCCAGGCGCGAGAGGCGCCGCGTGTCCGCCATCCCCGTCTCGTCCATCACCACCACCGTCTTGCTGTCGATCTTCTCGCTTCCCCGCTCCACTTTGCCGATCAGCCCGTCCGTCGTGAATGAGCGCTCAAGGCGCGCGTCCGCCGCCAGACGCTCCGCCGTCGCCCCCGCGGCCGCCGTCCCGATCACCTGGTAGCCCTCCCGCTGCCAAGCATCTGAGGCCGCCGCGAGGACCACGCCCTTACCCGTTCCCGCCTCGCCCACCAGCACACTCACCCCGCCCTCGCCCGTGATCGTCTGCAGCGCCTCTCGCTGCTCGGCGGTCAACCTTCCCCCGATCTCTCGCTCCGTCTGCGCCTGCGCGCGCTCCAGCGTCTCGTGCCGCACCGGCGCCGCGTGTTCTCGCGCGCGGGTGCTCGCCAGCTCGACCGTTCGCTGCTCCCGTTCCCGCAGCTCCCTCGTCGTCCACATCCCGCCCTCCAGCGCCACCAGCTCGCCCCCGCGCGCCAAGTCGCCTACCGCGCGCCGCGCCTCTGATGGGTGGCAGTCGCGTGGGCTGAGCTCAGATGCCCGCGCGTATAGGTCCCGCTCGGGGACCATCGAGCGATCCCGGGTCACGTCCGCCAAGAGCTTCCGCGCGAGATCCCGGGTCGGTTGCGCCGTGCGCTCCCGCTCCACGTACAAGCCCTGTGTCTGCTCCCGCGATAGCCCGTACTCCTCCCCGACCGCGCTCCACGTCGCGTCTACGCTCACCGCCGCCGCGTGGGTCTTTGTGCCCCGTGTGCCGACCGTGATCGACCCCAGCTCGCCCGCCCTTGGGTCGCGGCCGTAGCGCGTACGGAACTCCCACGCCGCCCTGTCGATGTCCGCCGAGCGGGCCGACCACCGCTCCGATAGAGACTCCGGTACGCCTCTGATCTCGAAGTACCTCCTGTCCCTTCCCGTCCCCCCCTCGATCTCCAGGCCCAGCTGCTGCAGGTTGTACGCCAGCTCCGCGCGGTACCACGCTCCGTTCGCCCTCGCCGCCCGGAACAGCTCGCGGGAGTCCACCGCCACATAGCGGCCGTCCTTGCGCTCGGCGCCGAGCACGACGACGTGGGAGTGCAGCTGCGGGTCCGGCACCCCGCCCGTCTCCTGCTCCCGCGTCAGCCGGCTGGAGGTGTGTATGAACTCCGCCGCCACCAGCCGCTGTGCTCGCTGCCAGCGCAGCTCGCCGCCCGTCCGGGTGCGTACCAGCTCCACGTCGCGCTCCGTCCGTTCGATCGTGCCCGCCACCGCGTGCGTGTGCGCCGCCTCGATCCGCGCCCGCTCGTACGGCGAGGACACAGCCCACAGCGCCGACACCGACTTCGGCGCGCTGAACGTCATGTCGATCCCTGCCACTCGCGTGCCGTTTGCCCCCCGCCGGGCGCAGCGGCTCGCCGTCTGCCGGAGATACTCCCCGCATCATCGCCAACAGATCCCCGCGGTCCACCCGCTGCTCCGTGGACAGGCCCAGCGTCGCCAGCATCTGCGGTGAGCCATGCCAGCGGCTCTGCGGGACGACCGCGCCCCCGCCCCCAGCGCCGCCGTCCCCATCCTCGCCGGCGTCATCGTGGCCCGCGTAATAGTCCCCGCGTGCCGAGGTCGAGGTCAAGTACCCCGCGAAGCCCTCCGCGTCATCGCCCGCAATCTTGTGTGTCGTCTGCACCCTCCCCCGACCGTAACCACACCCCTCCACCACCGCAACCGTACCCGCCGAAAGAGGTAACTCAGCGTGGGTGAGCGCACCTCATCGAATCACTCTTAACAATCAGCATCCCTGGGTGCGTATAGTCTGCTGCGGTTTCTTGCGTGGGAGCGTGTTGCGTGCCTTTTCGCGTCGCTTTCCGATTGCCGGGGTCGCAGTCGGCTGGGGAGAACCTTGCGGGTATCGATATACGCGAGTTGGTTCGGCCCTGGGATCGCGTTGCGCGAGCAGCTTGAGCGCTGGGGGGAGGGCGCTCAAGCTGCGTGGTCTACGGCAGGACGTGCGGCTCATCGCGATGGTTCGGGACGATCGGTTGCGGCGCCGGGCCGGGTCGAGATCGCGGCGATCTTCTCGTTCGGCGGGAAGCGCCGGAGGTCCCTCCGCCTGGGTCCCCGGAGGTCTGGTTGGCGCGAGAGCCAGCTTTGCTCGCTTCGCTTGTATGCGTAAACTTACGTCTGGCGTCAGTCTGCGCATGTAGTCTGATCCAGATCGGCTAGCAAACGAGCACCTGCGCAAGTATGCCCACTCAGTTGAGAGTCAGCGAACTTCCCGATTACCTCCTCTCTCGCGGACGCTTCTCGGCGAGCACCGAGGAGATCAGCGAGCTGACGGCGGTGCCACGGCGGGACCTTGGGCCGGCGCTGAAGCGTTTGCGTGACCGCAGGCTCGCCTTCTCCCCGGCTCGCCGGCTCTACTATTTCGTGCCGCCAGAGTACCGCTCGTGGGTGTGGTGCCGGGCATCTGGCTGATCGATGACACGATGGGGCATCTCGGGCGCCATTACTACGTCGGTCTACTGTCCGCCGCCGAGGTGCATGGGGCCGCTCATCACGCTCCGCAGGTCTTCCAGGTTCTCGTCGACGCCCAGACCGCCCAGCGCGATCTCGGGCGCGTGCGCCTGCGCTTTGTCCTCGACGCCCACGTCAAGGACGGGGCCGTCGAGGTGCGCAGCGTCCCGACCGGGACGGTCCGCGTGGCTACGCGCGAGCAGACCGCCGTGGACCTCGTGGCCCACCACCGCAAGGCTGGGGTTGGAGCAATATCGCCACCGTGCTGGTCGAGCTGGAGGATCTCGATGGCGTCGAGCTCGCGCGGCTGGCCGCGCGCCGTCCGCTTGCCCAGGCCCGTCGCCTGGGGTGGCTGCTCGATCGCTTCGCGCACGGCGTCAACATCGAGCCGCTGGCCCGGCTCACCCGCCGACCGACCGCGCCGGCGACGATGCTCGAACCGAGCGGCGCTCGCACCGGCACTGTCGATGCGCGCTGGGCGCTGATCGTCAACAGCGACGTCGAACCCGATCTGTGATCGCGCAGGCTTACCTGACCGAGTGGGGCACCCGCGCGCCCTGGCCCACCGCGACGCAGGTCGAGCAGGACCTGATCCTGTCGCGTCTGATCGTGGAGATCGCCGAGCATCCACTGCTCTCCCGCGAGCTGGCCTTCCGGGGCGGGACCTGTCTGCATAAGCTGCACCTCCCGACGGCGCGCCGCTACTCCGAGGATCTCGACTATGTACGCACCGGCAGCGAACCGCGGCTCGGGGAGATATTCGCGGCTCTGCGGGACATCGCGATCGAGCGCGTCGGTCTGCGAGAGCGCCGACGCAGATTCCCAAGCGAGGACTCCGACGTGGGCTGCATCTGGTTCGACGCCGACGTGACGAGCGAAGCGGGGCGCATCCGCATCAAGATCGAGATCAACATCGCCGAGACCGAACCCTTCCACTACTACATCAAGCGCTCCTACGCGGTTCAGTCGCGATGGTGGTCAGGCGCTGCTCAGGTGCCGAGGTTCGAGCTGGGCGAGCTGCTGGCGACCAAGCTGCGCGCGCTCTACCAACGTCGCAAGGGCCGCGATCTGTTCGACCTATGGGTGGCGCTTGATATCGTCGGCATCGACGATCAGGTCGTGGTTGACGCCTGCAGCATTACATGGGCGACGCCGTCTACAGCTACCGCCGGCTCCAGCGCAACCTCGAGCGCAAGCTCGTCGATCGGGTCTTCCTGGAGGATCTCGACCAGCTCGTCACCGAGCTCCCCGCTGGCTATGAGCCACGCGCGGCGACCGCGCAGGTCTTGAAGCGCTTCGGGACACGATTGCGCAACGCGCCCAGCCCTGACGAGACGCCTTCGGGCTGACCAGCGAACCCGCGCGAGGGTCATGGGTGCTGTGAGCTCGGGTCGCCTGCCCCAGGTTGGGTTGTCTCGCGCTGTGAGCGAGGCGCGAGGAGATACGCGATCAACGCGAGCCCGGCGACCGTGCCGCTGTCGCTCAGGATCGAAACAAGACCGTTGGTCACGATGAGGGTTCCCAGTTCGCCGCGCCCGCTGCTTTCCAACCCTCGAACCATCGAGTCGATGTTGACGCCGAGGAGGCCGAGCGCGGCTCCGCTGAGCCCGCAGACGACGAAGAACGCGATCGTGCCAACAGAGCTCTCCTCCAGGTCTGGGAGCCACTGGCTGGCGGCTGCGACACCGGCCCCGAAGCAAACGACAGCGACGACTATCAGCACCACCATCCGTGGTCCTGATTCGCCGTTGCGCACACCGCTCCTGCTCGGGTAGACGAGATCGGAGGGACACTGGACCACTCTGCGCGATTGGTTTGCGTTTCGCGAGCAGCTTGAGCGTGGGGTGAGGGCACGCTCAAGCTGCGGGGTCCTGAGGGGACGTTCCTGCGTGTCCGCGGGCGCGCGAGTTCAACGGGTACCCGGGGGGTGTTGAGGGTGGGTGGTGGGACCCCCCTTTCTGCCCGGGGGCCGCGGTACTCGTGGTTCTTTCAGGGAGCCTGGGGGTAGCGCTGTTCGTCACGTGTCTCCCGCCGCGATCTGTTTGTTCACCAGTCCTTCCGGTGGCACGTTCAGGCCCCGGGCGAGACGCAGGACGGTCGTGTACCGGGGGTCGCTCGCACCCTGCTCGACCTTGCCGATCGCTGTTCGGTTGATGCCCGTCCTACGCGCGAGGCCATCCTGAGAGACGCCGTGCTCGGTCCGCAGTTCGCGCAGGCGGCGCCCGGGCGCTACGCACGCGGCGTGCGGGTCTAGGTCCCCGGCGCGTTCGGCGCGGCTCACGAGCGCCGCGGGCTCGATACAAAGCCCGTCGGCCAGCGCGAGCAGCACGTCATAGTCCGAGGCAATCCGACCGGCTTCGATCGCGTCGAGACGCCCCCGTTCGATGCCGGCCGTGCCGGCGAGTTCGCCTGCGCTCATGCCTCGCTCCTCGCGCTCCAGGCGGACGATCTGCCCGAGAGCGACCAACTGCTGCCCGTGCTCGGTCATCACGCCACCTTCCTGTTGGATCTGGTCCGTGCCTTCGCGGCGGGCGGCTCGTCGATCCGTGAGCGCAGGTAGTCAAGGCGCGCGTTATGAGCCCGCTCCCTGACGGCGGGCGGCGTTCGGCGCAGCCCGAAGTAGTTCCCGAGGATCTGCCGTACGCGGCCCTCGCTGACGCCGGTCCGTTCGCCGACCTCGCGCAGCGTCAACCCATCCAGCGCGCGCAGCCGCAGCATTTCAAGGTGGCGGTCTTCCGCGGGGCGCCAGTCAACTATCGACTCACCGCGCGCGGCCAGCCTCACGGCGAGCTTGTAGAAGCCGTGCGCGTCGCTCAGTGCAACCCCGGCCGCTTGCAAACGGGCGCGGGCGCGGGGCCAGAGATCCAGCTCCCCCTCACCCACGGGCGGCTTGAGGGCCTCCGCCGCGTCGCGCATGAACGCCTCGATCAGCCGCACCCTGCGCGCCGCCCGCCGGTACTGCCTGGCAGCCTCCGGTGAGGAGCGGTCCTCGGCCATGATGCCCCGCTCTGACTCCAGCCGGTTCTCCAGCGCCTCCAGGAACGCCGAACGCTGCCTATACAGCTCGATCTCCACCGCCTGCGCCGGTACCGTGCGGGTCCAGCCGACACGCTCCAGCAGCCTGCGGTAGGCGTCGAAGGGCTCAAGGAGCCCCGTGTCGAACTTGTCCGCGCGGCCGTGGCCGGACTCCGCGATCTCCGCGGCGGCCTCGGCCAGTTCCAGCACCAACGTCTCGCGCAACAAGTCCACGAGCGCGGCAGGGATCGTGAGCGCACTCATCGCACCCCCTCCTCAGATGCCGATTACGTCGATGGCGTCCAGGTGCCTCGCGCAGCGCGAGGCCCAAAGCTCCTCGCCCTCAAGGCACACCACGCCGTACTCGTGCATCCGCGCGAGCGCTGCGTCGATCGCGTCCGGCTTGAAGTCGCCCAGCTTGCGCTTGAGCTCGGCGCGTATCCAGTACTCGGCGTGCTCGTCGTCGAGTATCTGGAAGATGATCGCGCGGGCGGCGCGCCTGTGCTGCTGTGGGTCAATACGCTTGTCCGGCATGGCAAGAAAATGTCCTTTCTTTCCGTGCAGGCCCCGGTGCGGGTGCAACCGTGCCGGGGCCAATTAGTTTCTGATATCTAGAATGCTGGGGTGTCTACTCGGCCTCATGGAAGGACAGGTCGCGGAAGCGCACGGCGGCGCGCGTGGCGTGCGCGAACCCCGCTGTGGATGTGCGCGAGGCCCGCGGCGTGCAGGCCGGCGAGCGCGAGCCCGGCCCGGTCGGGGGGTCGCCGATCTCGCGGGCGAGTTCCTGCGTGTGCCAGGGGCGGCAGCGAATGGGGCGCTGCAACAGCCACAAGAGTCGCTGTTCGGTCGCTTCGAGCGAGCACGGCGGCTCGCGGATACCCTGGTCCTGCATGGGAGATCACACCTCCTGTGTAGGCCCCCGGTGGTTACAGCCGCCGGGGGCCACTTGGTTTGCGGGGGGGCCGGCCGACCTTTTCAGGTCGGCCGGCGGATGTCAAGGTTTCACCGGCGAAGCTGGCGGGAAATGGTCCATCGCGTGGCCGGTGGTGCCAGGGTTGGGGCACAGGAGGGGGCTGCGTCGTCCACATTTGAAACGGGGAGCGTGTTGGGGTTGGAGTCCGGGCCGAGTCGCCCCCTCAACCGGCCCCACACACCCGCTACGCCGCGCTTGAGCCCGGCGACCGACCTCTTACCGCACTGCGGCCATGCGCCAACCGCTCGGCCCCGATGTCAGCCTGCGGGCGTCTCGTCCGCGGAGGCGGGAAACAGTACCAATTTGGTACTATGAGGCTGGTTGTTGTCTGTCCCGCCTGACTCAAAAAGTGCCTATTTGCAGGTACTTTCTGCGATCGGGGAGACAGGATTTGAACCTGCGACCGCCCGGCCCCCAGCCGGGTGCGCTACCAGACTGCGCCACTCCCCGTGGCACCTTCGATTCTACGGACAATGTCAGCGATCCGTCGACTGCTGTCCGGTCATTATGGGAACATATGTTCGTGGATGGAGCTTTCGAACCGGCGAGACGCTGCGGACAACTCAAGGACTTCATGATCTCCAAGGGCCTCCGCGACCACAGCTGGCAGGCCGTGCTGGACGAGATCGCAAAGTGCAACGTGGTTTGTGCTAATTGTCATCGTCGGTGAACCGCCCACCGGGCAGGGTTCGCGCGTGCGGTGGTAGCTCAACGGTAGAGCCTCGCCCTTCCAAGGCGATGATGCGGGTTCGATTCCCGTCCGCCGCTTCGTCCACTGCTTCGGCAGGCCCGCAGTTCCAGATGGCCGACGCGAGCCCGGCCATGTCCTGTCCCAAAACCCAGGGCAGCTTGACCCGATCCGTCGTGCCTACCCGGCTGTCCTACCCCGCGTACCCCGCCGCTCCTCCACCGGCACCTCGCCCGCGGAGTCCGCTAGGCCCGGCGGGGGCCAGGGGCCGAACCAGTTGTCGCGGGCACCGTCCAGGGTCACCGTTGACCCGTTTAGAACTCCTCCGAGAGGAGAGGCGAGCAGCGCGATCAGCCAGGCGTGCTCCTGGACTGTCCCCAGGCGCTGCATCGGGACCGAGCGGGCCATCCCCGCGCGCACCACGTCGGGGTACTTCGCCATCGCCTCCGTGTCGAAGTGGCCCGCCGCCACCGCGCACACCGTCGCGCCCGCCCCCGCCCAGCGGCGCGCCAACTCCCCCGTCAGCGCCTCCACTGCTGCCCGCGCCGCGCCCGAGTGGGCCATCCCCGGCATCCCGTGGTGGGGAGAGAGCGTGACGTTGACGATCCGCAGCCCCTCCCCAGCTCGGTGGGCTCCCCCGGCCGACCCAGCCCTCCTCATGCGTGCACTTCCCGTCCTGCACTCCCCATCCGTCCTCCCGCTCTCCTCATCTGTCCTCCCGCCCTCCCCTTCCGTCTCCTCGCTCTGCCCGTCCGTTCC
>DATMPY010000092.1:0-2594 GCA_035566955.1 Solirubrobacteraceae bacterium
ACCAGCAGGTGCGGCACATCGGCGAGCTCAGCCAGGTGGTCGAGGACGAGGACATCGTGGTCGGCGTGCTGGCCGTTCCCACCCTTGCCGCCCAGGGGCTCGCGGACGAGCTGGTGGAGTCCGGCGTGAAGATCATCTTCAACTACTCCGAGTCCCTCCTGCAGGTTCCCCCCGAGGTCACCGTCCACACCTCCAGCCCCGCCGTCGACCTGCTGTATGCGCTCTACTTCTACCTGACCTGACCTGATCCCATGGACAGCCTGGACCTAGACCGGGCGGAGGAGACCTTCGCGCAGGCGGTGGACGGCACCGTCGGGTTGGAGGAGGAGTTCTCCGTGCTCCACCCCTCGACGCTGGAACTGGTTCCCCGCTTCGAAGAGTTGCGCGATGTGGCCCGTGCACGCGATCCGCTGCTCTACGAGCACATCACCGGGGAGCTCATCTCCGCGGAGATCGAGATCGTCTCCGGTCCCGGCGCCGACCTGCACGACGCGCTCGCGCGCCAGCGCGAGCGCCGGCGGCGGCTGTTCGCGCTCGCCGAGGATCACGGGGTCGCCCTGGGGGCCACGGGAACCCACCCGTGGGCCGACTACCGCGCGCAGACGATCATCGACACCGAGCACTACCGCCGGGTCGAGGAGGGCCTCAAGTACGTGGCCTGGCGCAACAACACCTTCAGCATGCACGTCCACGTGGGGGTGCGCGACGCCGACCGCGCGGTGCGGGTGTGCGACCGCCTGCGCCCCGTGCTCCCGCTGCTGCTGGCGATCTCCGCCAACTCCCCCTACCTCGACGGCTGCGACTCGGGGCTGCACTCGGCGCGCACCCAGAGCTTCACCCGCAGCTTCCCCCGCTGCGGCGTGCCCGACGCGTTCGGCGGCTGGGCGGCCTACCGCGAGTACATCGAGGTGCTCCTGCGCACCCGCTCGATCGTGGAGTTCACCCAGGTGTGGTGGTCGGTGCGCCCCCACTTCGCCTTCGGCACCGTGGAGCTGCGCATCTGCGACGCCCAGGCCACCGCCCCCGAGTCCGAGGCGCTCGCCGCGCTGATGGTCGCCTGCGTGGCCCAGGCCGCCCGCGACGTGGACGAGGGCGTTCCCTTCGCCCACCCCACGCCGCGGATGATCGAGGAGAACATGTGGAGGGCCATCCGCTTCGGCCTCGACGGCCAGCTGATCGATTTGGATCGCCTCGCGGAGCACCCCGCCCGGGAGGCAATCGAGCGGCTCGCCGCGTGGACCGCCCCGGTGCGCGGGGAGCTCGGGATCGAGCTCTCCTTCCCCGAGCGCAACGGCGCCCAGCGCCAGCGCGCCATGATCGAGGCCGGCGCCACCCGCGAGGAGGTCTTCGCGGCGTCGGTGCGGGAGACCAGGCAAACCTACTCAGCGGAGGTGACAGTGTGAGCACTCAGGAGGCCCAGCCGGGCGGGGTGTCGGAGGATGTCCTCGGCAGCCAAGAGCAGGGGTCGCACGGGCCGCAGGGCGAACCGGGGTCACAGAGCGCGCCGGGGTCACAGGGCGCTCCGGGGTCACAGGGCGCGTCGGGGTCACGGGGCTCAGCGGGGCCCCAGGGCGCTCCGGGATCTCAGGTCGAACCGGGGTCACAGAGCGTTCCGGGGTCACAGGGCGCGCCGGGGTCACAGGGCTCAGCGGGGCCCCAGGGCGCGCCGGGGACACAGGGCGCGCCGGGGCGGCCAACCGAACACGACCGATCGGAGATCGACCAGCGCGCTGACTACGAAGCGGAACTGAACCGCATCTCGAGCGCCGACATGGTGCTCCAGGCCACGGTCGCCCTGCTCAACATCGGCGCCCGTCGCCTTGGCCTCCTCGGAGGACCCGAGGGCGCGGCCGGGCAGCCCTCCCCGGAGCGCGACCTCGAGCAGGTGCGCGACGCGATCGACGCCGTGCGCGGGCTGATGGGAGTGGTCGAGCGCCGCGCACCCCAGGAAGCGCGCCCACTGCGCGAGGCGCTCTCGCAGCTGCAGATGGCCTACGCCCGCGAGGCCCAGGCCGCCGCACCCGCGCAGGGTCAGGCGGCTGGGCAGCCCCCGGCCGGTGGGCAGGCCCAGCCCGGTGCTGCTCCCTCTGCGGGTGGCCCCCAGGGCACCCCTGCGGGACAGCCCGCGGCGGGCAAGCCCGGGCCAGGTCCCGCCGAGTCGAGCGGCCGGCTGTGGGTGCCCGGTCGCTGAGTCCGGTCGGCCAAAACGCCTCCCGCCGGACGGCACGATAGACTGCCCGCGCTTTTCCGCCGGGCAGGCGCTCGACCGAGCGATCCGGGCGGATGGTGGACATTTGTGCGCGCGAGCACGTTCGCGCGGCACGCCAACCGACCGGAGGATTTCTGTTGAGCAGCTTCCTGACAAACCACGGGGTCGTCGTCGCCCTCGTTTGTGCCGCCTGCGCCGTCGTGTACGGCCTCCTGACGACGCGCGCCCTGCTTGCGCTCTCGCCCGGCAACGAGCGCATGCAGAGCATCTCCCTGGCCGTCCAGCAGGGCGCCCGCGCGTACCTGAACCGCCAGTATGCGACGATCGCCGTCGTTGGCGTCGCGCTGTTCGTCGCGCTGATCTTCATCCAGAACATCGCCGTCGC
>DATMPY010000093.1:0-6807 GCA_035566955.1 Solirubrobacteraceae bacterium
GGACCAGCTGCGGGCGGGGGCGGCGCTGGCGGTGGTCCCCTCGCGCTCGGCAGAGACGTTCGGCCTGGCGGCGGCGGAGGCGATGGCGACGGGTCTGCCGGTGGCGGCCAGCAGCGTGGGGGCATTACCGGAGCTGGTCGAGAAGCAGGGCCTGGCTCCCCCGGGCGATGCGCCCGCGCTGGCGGCGGCGATCGAACGGGTGCGCGGCGACCCGCTGGCGGGACGGCGGGCGCTGGAGCGGGTTCGGGCGATGTGCGCCCCCGAGGTGGTGGCGGGAGGGCTGTCGAAGGTGTACGACGGCGCTCTACACTACGGCCGGTCATGACGACCGTGGGCATCGTTGGGCTGGGCTACGTGGGTCTGCCGCTTGCGGTGGCGTTTGCGCATGAGGGCTGCGATGTGGTGGCGGTCGATGTGGACCCGCGCAAGGTGGCGGCGATCGAGGCGGGGGAGTCCTACATCGAGGACGTGCCCTCGGACCAGCTGCGGGCGATGGGCGAGCGGATCCACGCGAGCACCCGCTACGCCCGCCTGGAGCGGACGGACGCGGTGCTGGTGTGCGTGCCCACGCCGCTGACCCGCAACCGCGAGCCGGACCTGGGCCCGCTGATCGAAGCGACGCGGGGGTTGGCGGAGGTGCTGCAAGCGGGCCAGCTGGTGGTGCTGGAGTCCACCACCTACCCGGGCACGACGCGCGAGCGGATGCTGCCGATCCTGGAGGAGTCGGGCCTGGCGGCGGGGCGGGACTTCCACCTGGCGTTCAGCCCCGAGCGGGTGGACCCGGGCCGCACGGACTTCACGCTGCGCAACACCCCGAAGGTGGTGGGGGGCCTGACGGAGGCGTGCTTGGAGCGGGCGGAGGCCCTGTACGGGCTGGTGTGCGATCGGATCGTGCGCGTATCGAGCCCGGAGGCGGCGGAGCTGACGAAGCTGCTGGAGAACATCTTCCGCTCGGTCAACATCGCGCTGGTCAACGAACTGGCGATGCTGACGGACCGCATGGGAATCGACATCTGGGAGGTGGTGGACGCGGCGGCCACGAAGCCGTACGGGTTCATGCGCTTCGAGCCGGGGCCGGGGATGGGCGGCCACTGCCTGCCGGTGGACCCCTTCTACCTGAGCTGGCGGGCGCGGGAGTTCGACATGGCCACGGAGTTCATCGAGCTGGCGGGCAAGGTCAACCAGCAGATGCCCTACTACTGCGTGATGAAGGTGGAGCGCGCGCTCAACGACGCGGGCCTGCCGGTGAAGGGCGCACGGATCGCGGTGCTGGGCGTGAGCTACAAGCCCGGGGTGGGCGACGTGCGGGAATCCCCGGCGCTGAAGATCATCACCCTGTTGGGCGCGCTGGGGGCGGAGCTCGTCTACCACGACCCCCACGTCCCCGAGCTGCCCGACCTCGGCCTGAAGAGCCTCCCGCTCCAGGAGGCGCTGCACGAGGCGGACCTCGCGCTGATCGTGACGGCTCACCCCACGGTCGACCACACCCTCGCGGCGGAGCACGCGCGCGTGGTGGTGGACCTGCGCGGGGTCACACGGGGGGCGCCGGTGGCGAATACGGTGCGGTTGTGAGACTGGGCCTGCGAATGGACAGCGGCCCCGAACGGACGGTGGGCCCCGAACGGACAGTGGGCCCCGAACGGACAGGTGGCCTGCGAACGGACAGCGCGATCGGCGCTCCCGCGGCGGTGAGGCAACCACGGGATGGACGATGAGCGCGACAGGTGAGCTGCGCCCGCTGAGCGCAGATCCGCGCGCCCCCGGCCTGCTGCTGGGCGATGGCGTGGAGATCGGCGAGGGGGTCTCGTTCGGGGCCTACGTGGTGGTGCACGCGGGCACGGCGATCGGGGCGGGCTGCGTGATCGAGGACCACGCGGTGCTCGGCAAGCGCCCCCGCCTCGCGCGGAGCTCCTCGGCAAAGGGGGAGGTGGGCCGCCTGGAGCTGGGCGAGCGCGTGACGGTGTGCGCGGGCGCGATCGTCTTCGCGGGGGCCACGATCGGCGACGAGGCGATCCTCGGCGACCAGTCGTTCGTGCGCGAGCGTTCCCACGTCGGCCCGGGCTCGGTGATCGGGCGGGGCAGCGTGGTGGACAACGACGTGCGCGTGGGAGCGCGGGTCAAGGTGCAGACCGGCGTCTACCTAACGGCGTTCACGGTGATCGAGGACGACGTGTTCGTGGGCCCGGGCGCGACGACGACCAACGACGACACGATGGCCCGCCACGACGACGCGACCCCCCTGCGGGGCGCGACCCTCCGCCGGGCCTGCCGCGTGGGCGGCGGAACGGTGCTCACCCCGGGCGTGGAGATCGGCGAAGAGGCGTTCGTGGCTGCGGGCGCGGTGGTCACCCGCGACGTCCTCCCCCGCGCGGTCGTGCTGGGTGTCCCGGCCCGCGCGCTACGCGAGGTCCCCGCGGAGGATCTGTTGGAGCGCTGGCGCTGAACCGACTGGTGGAGCGGCGTGAGCGGCGGCCAGTGTCAGCGGTTTCGCAGCGGGTTCTCCCAGCGCACGCCCTGGAAGCGGGCGAAGTCGCCGTCGGTGCTACACACAGTGAGGCCGTGCTCGATCGCCAGCGCGGCAAGGTGGGCGTCGTTGGCGAGATCGGGCCGGGACTCGCTCTTGAGCAGGTCCGCGAGCACGGTCTGGTGGCGATCGGTGGGGAGCGGGATCCAGGTGTGCGGCTGTGCCAACCAGGGCTGCACAAGCTCCCACGCCCGATGAAGGGGGACCGGACGCCGTACCACGTGGGAGTTGCCTATCAGGCGCATGAACCCCAGCAGAGTGGGCCACGGGAATCCGACCCGCGTCTGGCCGTTGAGGATGTCCTCGAACCAGGTGCGCGCAGCCTCGTGGTCTGGTGCCTTGGGTTCGTAGGCGTAGATCAGAAGGTTTGCGTCGAGCAGGATCAGCTTCGCCACGGCCCCTCTGCGATATCGAGCGCGGTGCTCACATCATCGATGTCGATGAGCAGCCCGCCGGTGTCCAGCGGCTCGACCCGAAAGCGCGGGGTCTCTGGACACGGCTCATCCACATGCTGGAGTCCGACGCGGATCAGCTCGTTGACCTCGTGCTTGAGGGAGTGGTTGTGCTCCCGCCGGCGATGCTCGATGGCCGCGGCGACGTCGTCGTCAAGGGTAAGAGTCGTACGCACGCATCAGAGCATAGGGCATTTGATGCCTTGATGCTGAGGAGTCTGAGGAGTGTTGTGACACACAATTCCGCACTTGCCCTGCCGCGCGTCGGTCACCGACGAACCGACCCGCGGGTCCCCTCCGGGGGTCCTCATCCCAAAAATCAAGCCACAGCGCCCCGCACGGCCGCGACGACCTCCACGGCCTGCTCGCGGGTCAAGACAGGGCTCATCGGGATCGCGAGGTGGGTGGTGGCGGCGTGATCGGTAGCGGGCAGCTCGACGTCGGCATCCCACGCGCACATGGGGGCCTGGCGGTGGATGGGAGTGCGGTAGTAGCTCTTATGGCCGATGCCGGCTGCGGTCAGCGCGGCTTCCAACGGCGGGGGGTGGGGGTGGCCGATCACATATAGGTGCCACGCGGGCTGCGCGCCCACGGTGGGGCGGGGCAGTGAGACCAGCTCGCCGAGGCCTGCCCGCTCGTAGTGGGAGCCGGCCTCGCGGCGGCCGTCGGCCCAGGTATCGAGGTGGGGCAGCTGCACTCGGAGGATCGCCGCCTGCAGCTCGTCCAGGCGCGAGTTGTAGCCCACGTGCTCGTAGGTGATCTTGTCGTGGGAGCCGTGAAAGCGCAGGGTGCGGGCGCGCTCGGCGATCTCGGGGTCGGAGGTCGTGATCGCCCCACCGTCGCCGAAGCACCCGAGGTTCTTGGAGGGAAAGAAGGAGAAAGTGGCCGCCGTGCCAAGCGCACCGGGGCGACGGCCGGCCTCGTTGGGCTCCTCGGATGTGGCGGGGCTTC
Organism: Solirubrobacteraceae bacterium; assembly: GCA_035566955.1. Lineage (GTDB taxonomy): Bacteria > Actinomycetota > Thermoleophilia > Solirubrobacterales > Solirubrobacteraceae > Palsa-744. Next base: position 3,928 of record DATMPY010000093.1, read on the forward strand.
CGGGAGCCGCCTGCGCTTCACCACCCACCGCGCTGGGTCCCGTGGGGGAGGAGGCGGTGCCTTCTCCGAGGCGCGATCCCGCGGCCTGGGCGGCGTCCTCGAGCACCGGGACCCCGAGTGCCTCGATCTCGGCGACGGGGGCGAGGTTGCCAAAGAGGTGCACGGCGATCACGGCCTTGGTGCGGGGGGTGAGCGCGGCGCGCACGGTGTCGGCGGTCACGCAGTAGGTATCGGGGTCGATGTCGCAGAACACCGGGATGGCGCCCGTGGGGGGGATCGCCTCGGCGGAGGCGTAGAAGGTGAAGGAGGGCACCACCACCTCGTCGCCGGGGCCAACCCCCATGGCGCGCAGGGCGATCGTGATGGCCTCGGTGCCGTTGGCCACGCCCACCGCGTGACTGGCCCCGCAGTGGGCGGCGAACTCCCGCTCGAACGCCTGCACCTCGGGGCCGAGGATGTAGCGCCCGGAGTCGAGCACGCGCTCCACCGCGGCGCGCAGCTCGGCGCGTAAGGGGTCAAGCGGTGTGGAGGTATCGAACAGGGGGACGCTCACGTTGGGGAAATGTCTCTCAGCGGTCGTAGGCCCGTCCGCGGGGCAGAACGCGATCGACGGCGCCCGTGCGGCGCCCGTGGTCGGTCTCGAAGATCACGCGCCAATCGCCGACGCGCAGACGAGACTCGGATCGGCCGGTGAGTTTACGTACGTCGGCAGCATGGTCGGGATCGGCGACGAGCTTGTCGATCGCGGCGAGGACGCGGTCACGCACCTGCCGGTCCAAGCGGCCGATGTCTCGGTCCGCGCGCGGCTTGACCTCGATCGACCAGGGTGCGCCGCTCACCGATATCCGTACTTGTGCTTGACCTCCTCGAACGGGATCGTCGGCAGCCCCGCTGCGTCGTCGGCCCGTACCTCGGCCATCGCGGCCTCGTCCCGTCGGTCCAGGGCTCATCGTCCTCGGGTGCGTCGGCGATCGCCTGCAGCAGCGGGTCCTCGTGCCGGTGCTTGTCCTCGACCGCGCGGAGCGCGGTTTCGGCATCGTCTTCACTCCAACTCGGCACTCTCTTGAGCACCATCTCCTTGGCGGTCATGCCCGAGATTTTACTGCGCTGTCGCCCCCTCCCGCTCGCGCAGCCAGCGCACGGTCGCCGCGATCCCCTCCTCGACATCGATCCGGGCCTCCCACCCGAGCAGGCGATGGGCCTTCTCCACGGAGGGCCAGCGGCGCTTGACGTCGACGGTGAAGCTGGGGAGGTGCTCGAGGGCGAACGCGTAGGAGTCCTCCCCGCAGGCCTCCCACACGATGCGGGCGATCTCCGCGACGGTGAGCTCGCGGGAGGCGGAGATGTTGAAGTCCTCGTTGAGCCCCGCGGGGGAGCTCATGGCGGTGACGATCCCGTCGGCGATGTCGTCGACGTGGGTCAGCGTGCGGGTCTGCTCGCCGGAGCCGAAGATCTGCAGGGGGCGCTGGCCGGAGAGGACCTTGTGGATGAGGTCGGGCACGGCGTGGGCGATGCCGGGCTCGGCGTCGGGGACCTCGCCGGGGCCGTAGGCGTTGAAGGGGCGGCAGATGGTGAAGGGGAGGCCGTGCTCGTCGTGTGCTGCGCGGCAGTAGACCTCGCCGGTCAGCTTGGAGAAGCCGTACGCGGACAGCGGCACAGGGCAGTCCGGCAGGTAGCTCTCGGGCGTCGGGAACAGCTCGGCGCGCTCGAACACCATCGAGGAGGACACGTAGACGAAGCGCTCCACCTCCTCATCGAGCGCCGCCCGGATGACCGCGTTGTACAGCGCGTTGTTCACCTCGGTGAGCGTGTAGGGCAGGCGGTGGAAGTTGGCGATCCCGCCGACGATCGCCGCCAGGTGGATGACCTGCTCACAGCCCTGCGTGGCTGCCGCCGCCTCCTCGGGCAGGCGCAGGTCGCCGGTGTGCACCTCGGCCGCCTCGCGCATCCACTGCGGCGCCGGCCGCTGGTCGGAGACGCGCACCTCGTAGTCCGGGTCGGCCACGAGCCGCCGCACGACCGCCCCGCCGATCATGCCGGCGCCGCCCGTGACGAGGACCCTGCTCACCCGCGCGGCTGGGCGGGTAGCAGGGCCCGCAGCTCGGAGGCGTAGGCGAACACCTGCGCCGCGCCCCAGCAGTCCCAGGGGTCGACGACCAGGCAGTCGGACCCCGCCCGCTCGGTGATCGCGGCGAGCGTGTCCGGGCTGCGGAAGACCGCATGGTTGGTGGCCACGATCACCGCCGCGGCTCCGTCGAGCGCCTCCGCCAGCGAGACCGTCGGGGTGGCCACGTGGGGGTCGTGGACGACCACGTCGGCGAGCTCACGTTCCAGCAGGCGGATGAGCTTGTGCGACAGCGAGTCGCGCTCGTCGTCGGTGTCGGCCTTGAAGGCGAGCCCGAGCACCGCGACCTTGCGGCTCGTGAGGCCCCCCAGGCGGCGCTTGGCCCCTTCGAGCAGGAACAGCGGCACCGACTCGTTGACGCGCGAGACCGCCAGCAGCATCCCGGGCGCAGCCGAGCGCTCCTCGGAGAACGCGAAGTCCTTGCGCAGGCACGTGCCGGCGGTGAAGCCGGGCTGGGCGATCCCCCCGCGCGGGTAATCGCGGTTGATCAGCTCGATCACGTCGAAGACGTTCGCGTCGTAGCGCTCGCAATCCATCATCAGCAGGTTCGGCAGCGCGAAGGTCGTGTAGCGCAGGATGTTGGTCCAGATCTTGGCCAGCTCGGCGTGCACCGGCGTGGTCTGCACGATCGGCGCGCGGAAGCTCGAGAACAGCTCGCCGACGACCTCGCCGGAGCGCTGGCCGACGCCGCCGATGATGCACGGCAGAGTGTCGATCTCCGCGAGGAAGCGGCCGGCGGCGATGCGCTCCGGCGC
>DATMPY010000094.1:0-9032 GCA_035566955.1 Solirubrobacteraceae bacterium
TGCACGGCCGGGCCGCAGCGACTCCTCACGCAGCACCTCGCCGACGGTCCCGGGGGCGTTCAGCCAGCAACGGACCTTTGCCCCAACGTCCCTCGCTCCGCCCTCCCCCATTCCACGCTCTCCGAACCCATCCCCTTCGCCGCCCAACGCTCCAGCGACTCCGTCTCCAAGCCCGAGCTCGGAGCCCATGGCCAGCTCGGCCACGGGCCGCTCGAGCGTGCGGGCGAGCTCGGGCAGCTCGGGCGCGAGCGCGGGGCCGAGCCACGCGATCGGAGCACCCCCGGGGCGGGGGGCGGGCCAGCGCTCGAAGTCGGCGGCCCCGCTCAGCAGCAGGCGCTCGCGGGCGCGGGTCATGGCGACGTACACGATCCGCTCCTCCTCCCGCGCCTCCGCGTGGCGGCGCTCCTGGGAGAGCTCCTCATAGCGCAGGCACTCCGCGGGCGGCGATCCGTCCAGGCGCGCGAGGCGCAGGCCGATGCGGGTCTCGTCGACCAGCAGATCCGGCGGGGCGCCGTTGCCGGTGCGGCCGAGGTCGGCGAGACACACCACGGGGAACTCGAGGCCCTTGGCGGCGTGGACCGTAAGCAGGCGCACCGCGTCGGGCTCCGAGCCGGTGGGGGCGTGGGGCTCGGAGCTTTCGGCCAGAGCGCCGCGCTCGGCGACCCGGTCCAGGAAGCCGCGCAGGTCGGGGCCCTCGGCGGCCTCGTGGCGGCGGGCGAGGCGCAGCAGCTTGTGGATGTTCGCCAGCCGCCGCTCCCCCCAGGGGAGGGAGAGCACGTGCCGCTCATACCCGCTGTGGGAGAGCGCACGCAACAGCAGCTCGGCCGCGCCGCGTGCGCCCGCAACGCGACGCTCCGCGGCGAAGCGCTCGGCGAAGCGCAGCAGGCGCTCACGGTCGGGGGCGGACAGGCCTACGTATAGATCGCCCTCGCCATGCGCGATCGCGGCCCACGCTCCGCTTCCCTCGGCTCGCGCCCGGAGGGCCACCAGGGCGAGACCGTCGCTGGAAATCCCCACCAGGGGGGAGGCGAGCGCGGAGTAGAGCGCGAGCTCGTCGAGGGGGTTGGCCAGCGCGTGCAGCCAGGCGAGCAGGTCGCCCACTTGCTGGTGGCCCCAGAAGCTCCCCACGGCGGCGAGCGTGCGCAGGCCGCGCTCCTCCAGGGCGCGCTCGTACACCGGCAGGTCCCCGGCGGCGCGCAGCAGCACCGCCACGTCTCCCGCCGCGGCCTGCCCGCCGGCCACCAGCTCGGCCACGCGCTGGGCCAGCAGGCGGGCCTCGGCCTGGCGCCAGAGGGTCGCCGCGGGCAGCTCCCCCGCGATCGCGTGCGCGTGAGGCGAGGACGCCCAGCCGCTGCGGTCGGTGAGCAGCAGCTCGATCAGCGGTTCCCCGCCGTCTGTCTCCTCGCGCGCGGGGATCAGCGGGGTGTAGGCCTCTCCGAAGCGCTCCGCGAAGACGCTGTTGACGGCGGCAATCAAGGGGGGGCGCCCGCGGAAGTTGCGGACCAGCGCGATCGCCTCTCCCCGCGCGGCGAGCTCGCGGTGGCGCTCGCGGATGATCTCGACCTCGGCGTGGCGGAAGCCGTAGATCGATTGCAGCTCGTCTCCCACCGTGAGTAGGTTGCCCCGCTCCAGCAGGCCCAGCAGGGCGAGCTGGCGGCGGTTGGTGTCCTGGAACTCGTCCACCATCAACAGCTCCAGGCGCTCCGCCCACATCCGGCGAACCCCGGGGTGACTCTCCAGCAGATCCCGGGCGCGCAGCTCGAGGTCGTCGAAGTCAAGTGCCGAGCGCGCCTCCTTGAGCTCCGCGTAGCCGCGCCCGAAGCGCTCCAGCACCTCGCCCAGCACGGCGCACGCGCGGAGGGCCTCCAACTCCACCAGGGGGTCGGACTGGGATTGCGAGCCGCCGGGTTGTGACTCGGGCGAGTCGGGCTGGGATTGCGGCTTGTCGGGCTGGGACGCGGGCGGGTCGGGCTGGGGGTGGTCCATCGGATCGGTCAACTGCGAGGCTGGGTCGGGCCGGTGCGGGAGGTCGGATGTCGGGAGGGAGTGAGCGGGGTCGGGCAGCGTGGGGAGGCTCGCGCCGCGGCTGCGCTGCTCGGCGTACACCCCGAGCACCATGCCCCGCACGCGGTCCGCCCCGTAGGCGGCGAGCAGCTCCACGGCCCGCTCGCGCAGCTCCCCCGCCGAAGCCGGGAGACACTCGCCTCCGACCGAAGCGGGGGGACACTCGCCTTCGACCGAAGCCGGGAGACACGCGCCTCCGGCGCGAATCCCCGTTTCGACCGAAGCCGGGAGACACGCGCCTCCGGCGCGAATCCCCGTTTCGGCCAGCAGGCCGGCGAGGGCGCCGCGGAAGGCGAGCCGGCGCAGCCGCTCGGCGTTGGACTCGTCGAGGATCGTGAAGTCGGGGTCGAGGCCGGCGCTCAGCGCGTGGATGCGCAGGAGGCGGGCGCAGAAGCCGTGGAAGGTGCCGATCGCGGCGCCCTCGGTGTCGCTGGCGGCCTGCCGCTCGCCCAGCTCCAGCAGGCGGGCGCGCACCCGCTCGCGCAGCTCACCGGCGGCGCGCTCGGTGAAGGTGATCGCGAGGATCCGCCCTGGGGCGATGCCATCCTCGCGCACCGCCCGCACGAAGCGCTCCACCAGCACCGAGGTCTTCCCGCTCCCCGCGCCCGCGGCCAGCAGCAGGGGGCCCTGGCGGCGCGCCACGGCCTGCTCCTGCTCGGTGGTCAGGGCCGATCGAAGATCGGCCAGCGGGGCGTCCATGCTCAGCGCTCGCATCTGCAGATCGCTGGGTACATGCACCCGCTGTCCCCGAACCCGCACGTACCCGGCCGGGCCTCCAGGGCGCCGGCGCGCGCCTGCGCGGCGGCGGTCTGGGCGGCGGCCACGATCTCCTGTACGAGCGCCCGCGCCTGTTCGGGCTCCCGGACGTCGCCGCGCACGCACTCGAGCTCCACTCCCTCCCCCGCGGCGAGCACCCCGCGGGCGCGGAGGTCCCGGCCGGAGAGGGGCTGGTAGAAGCCGCCCACAACGGGCGTCCCCAACAGCTGTTCGACGGCGTGCATGTACAGGGGGATCTGGAAGCTCCGCTCCTGCGCCCACCTGTCGGGCGGGGGGGCCAGGGAGCTCTTGTAGTCGTACACCACAGCCTCGCCCCCGGGGGTTAGGTCCACGCGGTCGATGCGCCCCCGCACCTGCACCCCCCCGCCGAGGTCGAGCGCGGGCAGCCCGCCGGGCTCCTCGGGGAAGCCGAAGGACAGCTCCGTGTGGGCGGGCTCCAGCGCGCCAACGTCCCCACCCGCCCGGGGAGCGCCAATGTCCCCACCCGCCCGGGGCGCGCCAATGTCCCCACCCGCCCGGGGCGCGCCAACGTCCCCACCCGCCCGGGGAGCGCCAACGTCCCCACCCGCCCGGGGCGCGCCAACGTCCTGACCCGCCCCGAGCGCGCCAACGTCCCCACCCGCCTCCGGCGCACCCGCGTCCTGGCCGGGTGCGGCCCCACCGAGCAAGGCTCGGCCGGCGCAGGCGGCGGCGTGCTCAAGGTAGCGCTCCAGGTCGGCCTCCAGCCGCCGGCGGACCCCGGGCACCCGCTCGGGGGCGGTTGAGAGGGGGTACTCGCCGGCGTGCTCCTCGAGGGCGGCGCGCAGCAGCTCGCGGGCGCGGGGCAGCCGCTCGGGGATGAGCCGCGCGGATCCGGTCTCCCGCCGCAGGCCCTCCAGCACGTCGGCCAGCGCCGCGTGTGCCAGGCCCCCGCGGGCAAGCGGCTCGGGCTCGGGGTAGAGGTCGCGTGCGTTCAGGAGGCTCTCCACGAACCACCGCACGGGGCACCCCGCCCAGCGCTGCAGGCCGGAGGCCGACCACGGTCGCTCGCCCAGCTCCGCGAGCACGGCGGGGTGACGCAGCGGGGAGATACCCCCAACGAGTACACCCGTTGGCGATTCGCGGGGTCCCGCCGAAACCGTACCCCTCCCCTCCCCCACCTCTCCCAGAGCTCGCCTCGTCCGGGCCTCGTGAAGGTCGCAGGCGAACAGGTCGCAGACGTCCTCCACGAACAGCGAGCGGGGGCTGGGGAGGCCGTCGTCGTCGGCGGTGTGCCAGCTCAGCACCAGGAGCTCCTCGGGGCGGGAGACAGCGGCATACAGCAGATAGCGCTCCGCCGCCAGCGAGTGCCGGGCATCCCGGCCAACCCCGAGGCGGAGGCCGGAGGCCTGGGCGAGGCCGCGGCGATCCTCCTCGGAGAGGAAGGGCTCGGGCCGGGGGGGCGCGGGGAAGAGTCCCTCCTGGAGGCCGCACAGGAACAGCGCCCGCACGCGGCGGGCACGGAGGGTGAGGGGATCCAGCACCGCGACGGCGTCCGCGGACGGCTCCTCCCCCACCACCAGCTCCAACCCGCGCAGGGTGGCGATCAGCTCATCGGGGTCGAGGGCTACGGGTTGAGGCTCGGCGGGCGGGCCCCCGGAGCGACGGACGGCCAGCGCCAGCTCGCGCAGCTCCTCCAGGGCCACCCGCCCGGCGGCCAGCGCCCGGGCCTGTGGCAGGTCGGCGGGGCCGAGCACCTCCGCCGCGCGCAGCCGCGGGGCGCAGAACAAACGCTCGAGCTCCCGGGCGGTGCGCTCGATCAGTGCCACCGGACCCTCCTGGGCGGCCTCCCGCAGATGGTCCAGGGTGTCGAGCGGCCAATGCTCGGACTCCCACAGCGCGCGCGCCTGCGCCGCGGTGCCCGTCCCCGTGCGGCGCACCGCGCGCTCCAGGGCGTCGGCGAGCTCGGGGCGCCGCAGCACCCCCGGGGCGCGTAACCACGCCAGCAGCTCCCCTGCCCCTGCCTCGCCCATACCCACATGCCCCGGTTCCCCATACCCCGGTCCGGCCTCTCCGATGCCCGTATGCCCCGGTCCCACAATCGGTCCCGCATCCCCCGGTATCGCATCCCCCCGTCCCCCATCTCCCGGTCCTGCACCCTCCGGTCCCGCATCCCCCCGTCCGGCCCCGAGCGGCTCGAACGCCGCGGCCAGCAGCCCCAACAGGGCGTGGCCGAGGGCGGTGTGGGCGAAGGGCACTTTGCGTTGGAGCGCGTGGGGGATGCGGTGGGCGGCGAACACTTCACCCAGCAGCTCCGCGATGGCCCCGGGGGAACGGTGCGCGACGGCGATCTCCGCGGGGCGCATCCCGCCGTCCAGGAGGCCCCGGATCTCCTCGGCCACGAGCTCCAGCTCCGCGCGCTCGCCCCCGCCCTCCAGCAGCCGCACCGCCTCGCGGGCGCTCACCGGGGGCGGGGGATGGGGCTCGAACAGGTGGCGCTCCAAGTGGTGCAGGGCGGGGCGGGAGGCGGGGGCGTAGTACTCGGCGCGGGGCCCCACCTGCCGGTGCTCGGCAGCCAGGGGGAGCAGGCGCTGGAAGGTGTCCCCCCGCCCCGCGAACGCGACCCGGCCGGGCTCGTAGGTGAGGGAGACGGTCACTCGCGCTCCCACCAACACCCCCAGGGTCTCGATGGCGTCCAGCTGCAGCGCGGGAAGGTCGTCGAACCCGTACAGCAGCACCGGGGTGGCGCCCCACAGGGCGGGGGCCCGGCGCAGCGCGTCCAGGGCTCGCGCGGTGCGGCGCTCGGGGTCCTCTCGCTGGAGCTCCTCCACGGAGCGGTGGTACTCGGCGAACAGATCCCCCAGCTGCCGCGCTCGGCGTGCGTTCCCGGGGTCCGCGGCGGCCCATGCCCTCAACGCCTCCCGCAGGCGCGCCGATGTCACCCGCTCCGCCTCCAGCTCCCCCACGAGGGCCGCCAGAGCGCGCACCACCCCGGGGGTGGCCCGTGTTGTTGAGATGCGCCGGAGCACCGCGGCCAGCACCCGCTCGCGGGCGAGACGGCTGAGTGGCCGACCGCGCGGAGGTCCGCCAGAGGGGCCGGCACGGCGGACGATTTCAGCGAGCAGGCCCTGGAAGCGCTCCACGCGCACACCGAGCACCAGCCCCTCCAGGGCGAGCTCGCGCCGGTAGTGCTCGACGTCGGGGCGGGTGGGCACCACCAGCAGGGGCTCCTCTCCCCGGGCGTGGTGGGCACGCAGGGCATCCAGCACGATCCGGGCCTTGCCCGCGTTGGCGGGACCGGTGACGAGGGTGATGGGCATGGGCGCCAATGGTGGCGCACGCACCCGACGCCCAGACACAAGCCGAGCACATCCGAATGTGTGTCTAACTATGGTTAGACGAGCCCGCAGGCAAATATATAAAATCTAACGTCTGTATAACTATAGCTATACAGTGACTGGGAAAATACATAACAACACTCAACGGGGGGCTCGCAAGCGAATAAATAAAATCGCAACGCGTATAACTATAGCTATACCGCGGCCCGGAAGCAAAAATCGCATGTGCGCAGGGCCGGCTAACGATCGTTATACGGTCGCGGTTTGGCTGAAGCTCAAACGATCCAGCTATACGATTGCCATTTGCCCCCCGAAGCCCCGATACGACCGTTATACGGCCCGCCGCCATTTGCCCCCGAAGCCCCGATACGATCGTTATACGGCCCGCCGCCGTTTGCCTGGGAAGCTCCCATTGCGATCGTTATACACCGCCGAAAGCCGGAGGAACCTACGCGGCAGACTGGGCGGCCACGGGCTCGGCCACGGCCTCAGCCCCATCCTCGCCGGGGGCCTGCGCGGCGGCCTCGGGGGCGGTCTCGTGATCGGGGGGCTTGGCGCCGTCCTTGGCCCAGGACTCGTTGAACTCGACGCGCCATTTGCCGTCGTCGGTCTGCTGGAGGGCGAGGTGGGCGCGGAAGGAGCGCCCGGAGCGCCCGCGGAAGCCGGTGACGGGGCGCTGGGTGTAGCCGGTCTTGATCAACTCGCGGGCGATGGCGGCGGGGAGCTGCTTGCCGGCTTTGGACTTCCAGATGACGAAGCCGCAGCCGGGGTCGTTGCGGGCCCAGCAGGAGAAGCCCTTGCGGTTTTCGAGGATGGGGTGCCCGCAGACGGGGCAGGGCCCGAGGTTGGCTTTGGGGATGCGGACGTCTTTGAGGGTGGTGTCGAGCATCTTCACGGTCTCCCCGGCGAAGCCGGCGATGTCCTTCATGAAGCCCTCGCGGGAGTCATCGCCGCGCTCGATCCCGTCGAGGCGGTGCTCCCACTGGCCGGTGAGTTCGGGGGAGGTGAGGGGGTGGCGTCCGAGCAAGCGCACGACGTTGAGGCCCTTGTCGGTGGCGACGAGGGAGCGCCCGTCGCGCTCGATGTAGCCGACCTGGATGAGGCGCTCGATGATGGCGGCGCGGGTGGCGGGGGTGCCGATCCCGGAGTCCTTCATGGCCTCGCGGAGCTCGTCGTCGTCGACGAGCTTGCCGGCGGTCTCCATGGCGCCAAGCAGGGAGGCGTCGGAGTAGCGGCGGGGCGGCTTGGTCTCCTTGGCGAGGCTCTTGATGTCGCGGGTGTGCACGTGCTCGCCCTCGATCAGGCGGGGGAGCTGCTGGTCGAGGCCCTCGTCCTCCTCGCCAGGGCTGCGCCCTTCGCGGCCGGTCTCGGCGGCGTGCTCCCCGTAGACACCGCGCCAGCCGGGGACGATCAGGAGCTTGCCGCGGGTGCGGAACACGTACTTGCCGGCGCGCTCCCCCCCGGGGGCGGGGATGGTGGTCTCGACACGGGTGTTCTCGAACACGGCCTCGGGGTGGAAGACGGCGAGGAAGCGGCGGACGGCGAGGTCGTAGACGCGGCGGTCGTCGTCGCTCATGCGGTCGGTTTTGTGCTCGGAGCGGGTGGGGATGATGGCGTGGTGGTCGGTAACCTTGCTGTCGTTGACCACGCGCCCGAGGGGTAGGGAGTCGAGACCGGTGACGTAGGCGGCGGCCCTGGCGTACTCGCGCTGGCCGCCGACGAGCTCGGCGGTGGGCTTGATCTCGGGGATCATGTCGGTGGTGAGGTAGCGGGAGTTGGTGCGGGGGTAGGTGAGGGCCTTGTGCTCCTCGTAGAGGCGCTGGGCGGCGGAGAGGGTGCGGCGGGCGGAGAAGCCGAAGCGGGTGTTGGCGTCGCGCTGGAGGGAGGTGAGGTCGTAGAGCATGGGGGCGCGCTCGCGCTGCTCTTTGACCTCGAGCTTGGTGATGGTGGCCTGCTTGCCCTCGCAGGCCTCGACGATGGCGAGCGCTTCCTCCTCGGTGGCCAGGCGGGGCTTGGCGCCGGCGTGGAAGCGCCCGGTGTAAACGCGCTCGCCGGGGAGTCCCTCGCCGTCCTCCCCGGGTCCGTTGCCCGCGGACCCGTCCGCGGCCGATCGACCACGATCCAATCCGCCGGCCACCCCCGTACTGCCCTCCGGCGACCCGTCCTCGGCCGATCCACCGCCACCCGTCTCGCCACTCGCCGTGGGATCGCCACCAACCGACCCATCCCCATCCCCATCCCCATCCCCATCCAGCGAAGGGGCGGCGAAAACCGCGTCGACGAGCCAGTAGGGCTCGGGGACGAAGGCTTTGATCTCCTCCTCGCGGCGGGCGACGATGGCAAGGGTGGGGGTCTGCACGCGCCCAAGCGATACGGCCCCGTCGAAGGAGGTGCGCAGGCGGATGGTGGCGGCGCGGGTGGCGTTCATGCCGACGATCCAGTCGGCCTCCGAGCGGGAGCGGGCGGCCTGCTCCAGGAGAGCAAGCTCGGCGGCGGGGCGCAGGGAGGCAAAGGCGGACTTCATGGCGGCGTTGGTCATGGAGTTCAGCCATAGCCGCCGCACGGGCTTCTCGGCGCCGGCCTTCTCGAAGAGGTAGGCGAAGATCAGCTCCCCCTCGCGCCCGGCGTCGCAGGCGTTGATGACCTCGGCGATGTCCTCGCGGGAGAGGAGACGGGTGACGACGGACATCTGCTTGCGGGAGCGCTCGTCGCGCACGACGAGCTTGAAGCGGTCGGGCACGATCGGCAGATCCTCGATGCGCCAGCGCTTGAATTTGGGGTCGTACTCGTCGGGCTCGGCGAGCTGCACGAGGTGGCCGACGGCCCAGGTGATGACGTACTCCTCGGCCTCGAGCCACCCCTCCTCCTTCTTGAAGGTCCCGGGCAGCACGCGCG
>DATMPY010000095.1:0-6084 GCA_035566955.1 Solirubrobacteraceae bacterium
CCGACGGACAGGCCATAGCGCCCACCACGATGACCGCCGTGCGCACCGGATTGCGCGAGCTCGCCAACATCGACCTCGCCCTTTGGACCGAGGAGGGCAGCCCGAATATCGCCGTGGACCGTGGGGGAAGGATCATCCTCAACGCGGCCCCCTCGCCCGAGCACCCCGACGGGCAGGCAGTCCTCGACGCAGACGCGCTTGATCTGCTTCGCCCACTGGCGATCGGGCGGCTGGTACGCGGGCCCGACCTTGTGATCCCGCGTCCGCGGCTGCGCATCGTCCCGGGGAAGCTCGCGGGAGCGCCCCACGTCAACCGCACCCGCATCGAGACCGAGGCGCTCGCCGCCCTGCGGCGCCGGGGGCTGACCGTCGGCAAGATCACTGCGCTCTACCCCGCGATCGATACTGCCGATGTCGAGGACGCGCTGGACTTGGAGTGCGAGCTTCAGCCGGATCTCGCGCTGGCGGCCTGACCGGCGCGGCCATGCCGCATCTCTTCGCGCTCGACCAGAACTTCCCGGAGCCGATCGTGGCAGCGCTCCAGAAATACCTTGAGGACGACGTCGAGTTGGTCCCCATCCGTGACATCGACCGACGCCTGCCCACGTACGAGGACTGGCAGGTACTTCACGCGCTCCACGCTCATGAGCGCCGCTGGGATGGCCTCATTACCACCGACCACGACATGCTCAGCCTCCCCAAGGAGCTATCCGTCCTCTGCCAAAGCCGGCTCAGCCTCGTGATCGCGGTCGCGGCAGGGCACGATCCGATCAAGGCGACTGGCCTCGTGCTTGCCCACATCAGCAGCATCTGCAGTCAGACCCGTCCCGAAACCCCGCAGGTCTGGCGCCTGCGCACGCTGGCAAAGCCGCCCGAGGATCCGTGGACCTTCATCACCAACATCGCCAACCGCCAGGGAGAACGTCCCGCAGTTCTCTACGAACGCGAACGGCTCTCCGCGGGGGATCTCGGTAGCAATCCACTCGCGTGAAGGGGCCGCTGGCTGCACGGCTGCAAGGCCGCGCGAGGAAGGGGCGCACCCCAAAACGTTTAGGCCCATGGAGCCGCTCATGGGCCTAAACCCCCCCGATTTGGGCCGAAATCAGCCAAAAACGCAAACCGGCCCGATCACCGTTTCTCCGCATGAATAAAGGGAAAACTCGGCATCCGCCCCACCCTGCGGTACCTATTCACACGCGAGAGGTCGGTGGTTCGAAACCACCCGTGCCCACTTCAACGTCCTAATCAACCGTTGGTCTCCATGGTTTGATAGCGGTCCAAAAAGGCCCACCTCAACCGCCGTACTCAACCAAGGGTCGCTGTCAAGAGAGTCTCGTGGTTTGACCATACTCCGTGGTTTGACCATACTCCACAGCCGCCCAAGCCCGCTACATTGCGAGAGACGCATGAGCCGCCGCTCGCTGCTTGCCCTGCTGGGCACCGCGCAGTTCGTGATGGTGCTTGACACCACCGTCATGAATGTATCGATCACCCAGGTGGTGAGCGACCTGCACACCACCGTGGAGGACGTCCAGGCGGCGATCACCCTGTACGCGCTTGTGATGGCCGCCTTCATGCTGAGCGGAGCCAAGCTCGGCGACCTGTGGGGGCGGCGGCGGGCGTTTACGATCGGACTGGCAATCTACGGGCTGGGCTCGCTGATCACCGCCCTGAGCACTGGGATCGCGATGCTCCTAGTGGGCTGGTCGCTGATCGAGGGGTTGGGGGCCGTCCTCGTGATCCCCGCAATCGCCGCCCTCGTGGCCACCAACTTCCAGGGCCGCGAGCGCGCGCTTGCATACGCCACCCTCGGGGGGATCGCCGGCGCGGCTGTCGCCGCCGGGCCGCTGATCGGGGGTTTCATCACCACCGTCCTCAGCTGGCGGGTGGTGTTTGCCGCGGAGACCGCCACCGTGCTCGTGATGCTGCCCCTGTGCCGGAAGATCGGCGACATTCCTCCCCAGCCCCAGGCGAGCTTCGACCGGCTCGGCGCCGCGCTCTCCGCACTCGGACTCGGGCTGATCGTGTTCGCCATCCTGCAGAGCAGCCAGTGGGGCTTCCTCACCCCCCGGGGGGCGCTCGAAATCGGGGGACAGCGGATCACCCCCTTCGGCTTCTCCGTGGTGCCCTTCCTGATCGCCGCCGGGGCGATCGTCCTCGGCCTGTTCGCCCGCTTGGAGCAGCGGCTCACCGACTCCGGGCGCACCCCGCTGCTGGCACCCGACCTGCTCCGGGTCCCCCGCCTGCGAGCGGGCGCCTCGATGCTCGTCGCCCAGCAGCTGATCATCGCGGGCACCTTCTTCGTGCTCCCCCTCTACCTGCAGCTCGTGCTCGGCAAGGACGCCCTGCAGACCGGAGTGACGATCCTACCCGTGTCGATCGCCATGATCGTCGGGGCCCTCGCCGGTCCGCGCCTGGCCCGGCGCAGCTCGCCCCGGGGTGTGGTCCGGGGCGGCCTCGCCCTCCTCTGCGCCGGGCTGCTCGGGATGCAGGCCGCGATCGGACCCACCCTGGCAAGCCTGCCCTTCGCGGCCGCCATCGCGGGGTTCGGCGCCGGCATGGGCCTGGTGGTCTCCCAGCTGGGCAACGTGATCATGAGCTCCGTCGCGCGCTCCCGCTCCAGCGAGGCGGGCGGGGTGCAGGGTGCCGCGCAGAACCTCGGCGCCTCGCTCGGCACCGCCCTGATCGGAGCCGTGCTGCTCGGCGGGCTGCTCAGCGGCTTCCAGTCGAAGGTCCGCGAAAACCCCGACCTCTCGCCCAGCGCCCAGCAGCAGGTGCTGGCGGCCACCGATGAAGGCGTGGCGATGACCACCCCCGCCGCCGTCGGCGAGGCCGCCCATATGGGCGGCCTGTCTGACGCCGAGACCGCGAGCATCGTGGCCAGCTACAGCGCCGCCCAGCTCGACGCACTCAAGCGCGCCCTGTTGTGCGCCTCCGCCTTCGCGCTCGTGAGCCTCTGGTTCGCCGGCCGCCTCCCTGGAGAGCCGCTCGATCAACCCACGCCGGAGTCATCGGAAGAGTCCGCGGAGGAGCCCGCCGTTGTCTCCCCACCCGGGCCCTCGGCCACCCCCGCTTAGGTTTGGGCCTACCCCCAGGCCACGGCGGTAGCTCTTTGGAGAAGCCGCCCCCAGGGAGCTTCTTTGGAGGAGCCCGCCCACAGATCCTTGCCCGACCGCCTGAGAGTTAGGGTCCACACCAAGGGTCCCCAGGGCAGCTCTCGGAGGAGCACGCCCCAGGTCCTCCCCCGTCTTCGCGGAGTCAACCCTCCCTCACCACACGATGTAAGAGACAACACGCCCGCGATGCGTCATGCTTGGGGGGGATGGGTGAGCTGCTGTCGCTGCACGGGGTGGGCAAGAGCTACCGGCGCGGAGGGCGCCTGCTGCGGGTGCTGGTCGACGCGTCGCTCGAGGTCGGCGCCGGAGAGGTGGGGGCCGTCGTGGGCTCGCGCGACGAGGGTAAGACCACCCTGCTGAAGATCGCCGCCGGCATCGAGACCCCAGACGCGGGGGAGGTGCGTCTGCAAGAGCGCGAGCTGACGCGACTCTCCGACGAGCAGCGCTCGCGGCTGCTCGGGGACGAGATCGCGTGGACCCACCGTGACGGAACCGGGGTGAAGCTCAAGGTCCTCGACTACCTCGCCCTGCCCCTTGTGCTGGGGCGCGGCCACGGACGGCGCCAGGCGCGGGAGCTGGCGAGAAGGGCACTGGAGCGGGTGGGCGCCGCAGGCTCCGCCGAGCGTCGCTGGGCGGAGCTCTCCGACTGGGAGCAGGTGCTGGTCGGATTGGCGCGGGGAATCGTCTGCGAGCCGCGACTGCTGGTGGTGGACAGCCTGATCGACGGCCTCGGGATGCGCCGTACGCGCGAGGCCAACGAGCTGCTCCTATCGCTGGTGCGAGAGCTGGGGTGCGGGGTGCTGATGAGCGCCTCCGACCTCGAGGCGGTGCTGATCGCCGATCGCGTGTGGTCGCTGGAGCGCGGACAGCTGGGCGTACTCTCCGAGCAGGCCGTCACCGAGGCCCAGATCATCGAGTTCCCGAGGCCCGCGCGCGCCGATGGGTAGCCCCACCATGAGCCCCCGCCGGGGATCTCCTCATCGTCACCGCCTACCCCCACGTGCTCGCCCAGAGCCCGAAGGGGATGTGTGATGGTCCGCAGTGGACCTTCTCACCGTCGCCGCGTACCCCCACGGGCGCACCGCGCACCTATGAAAACCGCGGCCGCCCGCTTGGTGCGAGTTTTTTCGGTGGGCCGCCCTCAGTTTGCCCGAAATGTCTCCGACTGTCACAAACCCCACTTTTGCCTTGCGCCCAAGCGGTCTGGTCTGAGCGACGACAGTTGTCTTCCAATGTCCAGGAGACCGGAACCGTTCAGGGAACGCACATATCGCTTCCGATTTCCAATACGATCCCACAAGGATGGCACCACCTCGTAAAGGCGATCTCACCGCCAGCATGGCGATCCTGGGCCTGGTGGTCCAGAAGGCCGACACCGTCAACGGCCTGGGAACGCGGCTGGTCGAACGGTTTCCCCACGCCCAGTGGTCGCGGTCGGTCGCGCACAACAGCCTGCCCAGCCTCGAAAAGCAGGGTCTGGTCCGCATGGTCGCCCAGGGCGCCGAGCGTGCCCTGGACCGCTACGAGGCGACCGACGAAGGCGTCGAGGAGTTCCGGGAGTGGCTGCGCGCCTGCACCGCGGCGCCGCCCGCGCTGCGCGACGCGGTGCACGCCAAACTCGAGCTCGCCGGGGAGGAGGACCTGCCCGACCTGATCGCCGCGATCCGCGAGGAGGAGGCGGCCTGCGCGCTGCAGTTCGCCGCGGCCAGCTCGCGCCTGAATGTCGAATGGCAGCTCAAACGCCTCGGTCCGCCAAACGGGGGCGACCCCGGAGGCAGGGTGCGGAGCGCACTGCTGACCGACGAAGCGATGCTGTGGGGAATGCGCGCCCGGCGACTGCGGCGACTGCGCCAGGAGCTCGAAGACCCCAGCGAAGAGATCGAACCCCCTGGGGGTGACGATGGGTGAGCTGCTGGCGCTGCGCGGGGTGTGCAAGGGGTACATGCGGGGCGAGCGGACGATGCGGGTGCTGACGAACGCCTCGCTCGAGCTCGCAGCGGGGGAGGTGGTGGCGGTCGTCGGCTCCCGTAGTGAGGGCAAGACCACGCTGCTGAAGATCGCCGCCGGCATCGAGACGCCGGACGCGGGGGAGGTGTGGCTGGGGAACATGGACCTTGCCCGCTGCGGCGAGCAGGAGCGCACGAGGCTGTTGGGAGCCGAGATCGCGTGGGCCCATCGGGAGGGCACCGGCGTGAAGTTCAGGGTGCTCGACTACGTCGGACTGCCCCTCGCCATCGGCCGTGGCCACGGACATCGCGAGGCTCGGGACCTGGCGATGGAGACGCTCGAGCGGGTCGGCGCCGCGGGCTGCGCGGAGCAGCGCTGGGCCGACCTCTCCAACTGGGAGCGGCTGCTGGTGGGATTCGCGCGGGGGATCGCCTGCTCACCCAGACTGCTGGTGGTGGACGACCTGATGGACGGCTTCGGGATGCGTCGCACGCGCGAGGCGGGAGAGTTGCTGCTCACGCTGGTGGCGGAGCGCGGCTGCGGAGTGCTGATGAGCTCATGCGACCTGGAGGCAGCGCTGATCGCCGATCGCGTATGGTCACTCGAGCGCGGGCGGCTGACCAAACTCTCCGAGCCAACCAAAGGGTTGGCCGACGTGATCGACTTCCCCAGCGGCGTGCGCCAGCAACACAGCTCACGCGGCGTGGGAGGCTAGTGTCCCACCCGGTGCTGGAGCTTCGGGATCTGGTCAAGCACTACCGCGTGGGGGACGGAGGGCCGATCCGCGCCGTGGATGGCGTCTCGATGAAGGTGGCGGCGGGAGAGTTCGTGGCACTCTACGGTCCCAGCGGCTCGGGTAAGACGACGCTATTGGAGTTGATCGCTGGCCTCTGCGCCCCAGACAGCGGCGCCGTGGTGGTAGACGGACGCGATCTCCTGACAATGTCGGGTAGGGAGAGCGACGAGTACCGGCTGCGCAAGCTGGGGATCATCGGCCAGCCCCATAATCTGATCCCCGGGG
>DATMPY010000096.1:0-15938 GCA_035566955.1 Solirubrobacteraceae bacterium
TATCCCCTGCGCTACAAAGAGCGCTTTCGAGGTCGACCACAGGGGGTAGACCCCAACCCGACTCTATGTTTGCCGGCAACCACCTGTGGTTACCAAGACAAACAGGAGCATACACACAAGACAAAGCTCTTGTCAAGCCCCAAAGCGAACGGGGGGGCAAGTGCGCCGGTCACCTCGGTGGTGCTCAGGAGCTGGACGCCGATGTTGGCGAGCTCCCGCTCGCCGTCGCGCTGGGTGTCGATCGTCAGCGAAGCGACCGCGACCGAAGAGACCTGGCAGGCCGCTTACGAGCGCGCCATACACCAGGTTCACGACGAGTTGCGCACCGTCTGGAGCTGCCTCTCCGCAAGCCACCGTCGCGCGCTGACCGCGGTCGCCGAGAACACAAGCGCCCTCTACGCCGCCGGCCGCCGCCACGGCGGCTCACGCGGCGGCGCCATCCACACGGCGGTCAAAGTGCTCGCGGACCGTGGCGAGATCGCCAAAGACCCCAGCGCACGAACCGGCTACCGCCTCACCGACCCGCTCCTCGCCGCCTGGATCACCGACGAGCGCCGCATACCATTCTGATGGTATGCTCCTACCATGCAGGTGTCGATCGATCGCGCGGGTAGGGTGGTGGTTCCCAAGCGGGTGCGCGACGAACTGGGATTCTCACCTGACAGGCCGCTGGAGGCCGAGGTCGTCGACGGCCGGCTGGAGCTCTCCGTGCCGCACGCGCCGGCCAAGATAGTCCCAGGGCCCAACGGGCCCGTTGTGGCAGCGACCGGCACTCCCATCACCGATGAGGAGATGCGGCGCGCGCTGGAAGCAGTGCGCGAACGCAGGTGAGACAAGCAGCGGACAGCAGCATCGCGCTCGCCGCCATCCTCGCCGATTACGAGGGCCACGAGCAGGCGGAGGACGCGCTGAAGGCGTGCACGCGAACAATCGCACACGCCGCGATCGAGACCTACAGCGTCCTCACGAGACTTCCCCCTCCCCACCGCCTGGACGGCCCCAGCGCGGCCGCGATCATCGCCGCGAGGCTCCCACCGACCTACGCCACGCTCGACGCAACAGCGTGCGCCTCCGCTACCCCCCGGCTGGCCGAGGCCGGTATCAATGGCGGAGCGTCCTACGACGGGCTGATCGCGCTCACCGCGCTGGAGCACGATCTCGAGCTGGTCTCCCGAGATCGCCGCGCCGCACGCACCTACCGCGCGCTGGGCGTCCGTTTCACGCTGTTGGACGGCTCGCTGGCCCCGTAGTCATAGCGCGCCCAACGTCGCAGCGGCCACCTCGAGCGCCGCGCGCACCGGGGCCACGTCGTGCACGCGCAGCACGCTCGCGCCCCGCTCGTAGGCGAGCACGCAGGTGGCCAGCGTGCCCGGAAGCCGGTCCGTCACTTCCGCTAGCTCCCTTGCTCCCGCGGAGCTCTCCTCCCCGCCCGCCCCTGGTGGCCGCCGATCCTCCGCGGGCCTGCCCGTCGCGTCTGTGGTCGCCCGCGCCTCCGCGGCATCGGCGAGGATCCTTCCGATGAAGCTCTTGCGCGAAGTTCCCACGACAAGCGGGCGCCCGAGCGTGGTCAGCTCGTGCAGGCGGCGCAGCAGCTGGAGGTTGTGCTCGAGCGTCTTGCCGAACCCGATCCCAGGGTCGAGCAGGATGCGCTCCTCGGCGACACCCTCTGAGACCGCAAACGCAAGGCGCTCTTCGAGGAATGCCTTGACATCTGCCACGACATCACCGTAGCGTGGTTCGCGCTGCATCGTGCGGGGCTCGCCGAGCATATGCATGAGGCAGCACTCTGCCCCGCTGTGCGCCACGACCGAGGCCATCTCGGGGTCGCCGCGCAGGGCGGTCACGTCGTTGACGAGCGTGGCACCCGCATCCAGCGCGGCGCGGGCCACGAACGCCTTGGAGGTATCGATCGAGACGGTGACGGGGTCCCCCCCGCCCGACCCCGCCGGGGGCCGCTTCAAGGCGGCGGCCAGCCCCTCCACCACCGGCAGCACCCGGCGCAGCTCCTGCACCTCGGACACGGGCTGCGCGCCCGGCCTGGTGGACTCCCCGCCCACATCGACGATCTCGGCCCCCTCCCCCACGAGCTCGAGGCCATGCGCGACCGCGGCCCCGGGGTCGAGGAACAGGCCCCCGTCGGAGAACGAGTCGGGCGTTACGTTCACCACGCCCATCAGGCGGAAGGGCAAGCTCATCGCGGTTTTTCCGTCAGCCTCTGCTCGTCCCACAACGCCCACTGACGAGTGACTGGGCGTCCCTGGCAAAAGGACGCGGGGAGCGAAGTGTGCAGTGCTGGCCGATCTTCGATCGGTAAGCGACCGAGGACAAGGGGTCGTTGGCGCAGCCAACGACCGAAGGCGCCCAGACGCCGTCAGTCAGGCGAGCTCCGGGCGCTCGGGGCCGTCGCCCCTGATGTCCGCGGTGCCACCCGCAAGTCCCGGCCGCGGTAGCGGACGCGGGACTTCGCGGCCCGGGCGCTCCGCGGGCGCCGGGGGCGGGGCGGGGAGCTCGGGCGTGCCGCGCTCGTCCTCGGGGCCGAAGACCTCCTCCTCGCTCTTGCCCGCGAGCAGGCCGATGAACTCCTCCTTCTCGAGCGTCTCGCGCTTGACGAGGATCTCGGAGATCGAGCCGAGCGTCTCGCGGTGCTCGGTGAGGATGTCGCGGGCGCGCTGGTGGGCGGCCTCGACGATGCGCCTCACCTCGTCGTCGATCTCGCGGGCGATCTCGTCGGAGTAGTCGGGCTCCGTGGAGAACTCGCGGCCGAGGAACGGCTGGCTGTGCTCGTGGCCGAAGACGCGCGGGCCGAGCTTCTCGCTCATGCCAAAGCGCATCACCATCTGCTTCGCGGTCGCGGTGACCTTCTCGAGGTCGTTGGATGCCCCCGTGGTGATCTCGCTGAAGACGATCTCCTCCGCGGCGCGACCGCCGAGGGTCATCGCCATCGTGTCGTTGAGCTCCGCGCGCGTGGTGAGGAAGCGATCCTCCTGGGGCATCGAGATCGTGTAGCCGAGCGCCTGGCCGCGGGAGATCACCGAGACCTTGTGCACCGGGTCGGAGTGCTCGAGGTAGTGGCCCACGATCGCGTGGCCCATCTCGTGGTAGGCGGTGATCAGGCGCTCTTTCTCGCTCATCACGCGCGTCTTCTTCTCGGGGCCCGCGATCACTCGCATGATCCCCTCCTCGAGCTCTTCCTGGCCGATTTCGCGCTTGCCCGTGCGCGCCGACAGGAGGGCGGCCTCGTTGATGAGGTTGGAGAGATCGGCGCCCGTAAAGCCCGGGGTCTGGCCCGCTAGCGCGTCGATGTCGATCACCTTCGCCAGCGGCTTGCCGCGGGTGTGGACTTCGAGGATCTTCGCGCGGCCCTTGCGGTCGGGGCGGTCGACGGCGATCTGGCGGTCGAAGCGCCCCGGGCGCAGCAGCGCGGGGTCGAGGATGTCGGGCCGGTTGGTGGCCGCGATCATGATGATGTTGTCCTTCGCCTCGAACCCGTCCATCTCCACGAGCAGCTGGTTGAGCGTCTGCTCGCGCTCGTCGTGGCCACCGCCGAGGCCCGCTCCGCGGTGGCGCCCGACGGCGTCGATCTCGTCCATGAAGATGATGCACGGGGAGTTCTGCTTGGCCTGCTCGAACAGGTCGCGCACACGCGAGGCGCCCACGCCGACGAACATCTCCACGAAGTCCGAGCCCGAGATCGAGAAGAACGGCACCCCCGCCTCGCCGGCCACCGCGCGGGCGAGCAGCGTCTTGCCGGTGCCCGGCGGCCCGTACAACAACACCCCCGTGGGGATCCGCGCGCCGAGCGCCTGGAACTTCTTGGGGTTCTCCAGGAACTCCTTGATCTCGTGCAGCTCCTCCACCGCCTCGTCGACCCCGGCCACGTCGCGGAAGGTGATCTTCGGGGAGTCCGCCGAGAGCCGCTTGGCGCGAGACTTGCCGAACGACATCACCTTCGAGCCCCCGCCCTGCACCTGGTTGAGCAGGAAGATCCAGATGCCCAGGAAGATGATGAACGGCAGCGCGATCGAGAGCAGCGAGAGCAGCACGCTGCTCTTGTTGGCTTCGACCGTGAAGTGGACGTTCGCGGCTTCGAGCTTTTTGAACAGTTCCGGCGCCGCCTGGTCGACGTAGCCGATTTCGTACTTTTCTTTGTTCGTCAGTTCGACTTCGAGGGCGCTCGACTTGGTCTTGAACTTGGCCGACTTGACTTCGCCCTTCGGGATTTCCTGCGAGACCAGCGTCTGGTAGGTGTGCGAGCGCCCACCGTTGGAGCTGCTGGAGATCATTTTCGAAACGAAGAACGCCAGCACGACCACCAGCAGGATCGGGAACGCTGCGCTCTTGAAGAAACGGCTCATAGCTTTGATCTCGGGTGTCCTAGAAGGGGTCGACCTATGGGGCTACCAGCCGTCAAGCGTACCACGGGCGTTCGGAATTTCCGGCGGTGGACGGGCCCCACCGGCGGCCCCAGCCGCGTGCGGGAAGCGCTCATCGCGACTCCTCCGGCGCGTTGCCAGCGCTCACCGTGACTCCATCCGTCCGGCGTGACAGGGGCTCACGGCCGCTCCAACACGGCCACGAAGGGCAGGTTGCGATGGCGCTCGGCGTAGTCGAGGCCGTACCCGATCACGAAGCGGTCGGGAATCTCAAAGCCGACGTAGCGGATCGACAAGTCCACCCTGCGCTGGCCGAAACGGGGATTCGCGCCGGAGGCGCGTGTCCCCCGGCTTCGGTCGGGCTTGGTCAACAGCGCGCAGACCTCGAGCGTGCGGGGGTCGCGGGCACCGAGATTGCGCAGCAGGTACTGAAGGGTCAGGCCCGAGTCCACGATGTCCTCGACGATCAGCACGTCGCGGTCCTCGATCACCACGTCGAGGTCCTTGAGGATCCGCACCACCCCCGAGGAGTCGGTGGCCGAGCCGTAGGAGGCGACCGCCATGAAATCCACCTCCACCGGGATCTCGATCTGGCGCATCAGGTCGGAGAGGAAGAACATCGCCCCCTTCAGCACCCCTACCAGCAGCAGCGAGCGGCCGACATAGTCGCGCGAGATCTCTTGCGCCAGCTCGGTCACCCGCGCCCGCAGCCGCGCCTCGGCCACCAGCACCTCGCCGACCTCGGATGAGGCGTCACGGGCGTCGTTCGAGCGTGCGGGCACGGCGCGCTCCGGGGGCATGACGGCCACGCGGGGAGTGTAGGGGTTCCCCCCGCCGGCCCGCGCCCTCAACCGCGTGGCGGCAGCTTGACCATGCGCAGGTGGCCGTGCTCGACCACCGCCCCCACGAGTCCGCCCACGTGCAGCTCGGCGCGCCCCCCGCGGCGGGCGAGGGCAAGGATCTCGCCCACGCGGGCTCCCGCCTGGGGTACGTAGTCCCCGGCGACCCGCTCGGCGAGGCGCACCACCACCAGGCGCGCGAGCGCCACCGGGAGATCGGCCAAGCGCGCGATGGCGATGCTCGACGCATCCGCCAGCTCGTTATCCACCAGATGGTCCAGCACCTCGGCCTCCTCGCGCAGCAGCCGCGCGGTGCGCAGCACGTTCTCCTCCGCCGCCGGATGCACCGCGCGCAGGGCGGGCACCAGCCGGTTGCGCACCCGCGCGCGTGCGTACTGCTCGTCGGCGTTGCTCGCGTCCTCCCGCCAGGTCAGGCCGCGCGCGCGGCAGTAGCCGGCCGTCTGCTCGCGTGTGAGCCCGAGCAGCGGGCGCACCAGACGGCCCTCGCGGGGGACCATCCCCAGCAGTGCCCGCCTCCCCGGGGAGGCGGCGAGGCGGTAGAGAATCGTCTCCACCTGGTCGCTCGCCGTGTGGCCCGTGGCCACCACCGTCTCCGCCTGGCCGCTCGCCGTATGGCCCGTGGCCACCACCGTCTCCGCCTCTGCATGCGGCTGGCCCGCGTCGAGCCTGCGCGCCAGATCCATCGCGGCTCCATAACGAACATCGCGCGCCCACGCCTGCAGGTTGCCCGCGTCGGCCGGCCGCTGCGCGCGGACCACTTCCAGCGGCGCTCCCAGCTGCTCGCACAGCGCGCGGCAGTGGCGCTCGTCGCCCTCCGCCTCCGGGCGCAGCCCGTAGTTGACGTGCAGGACGTGCACGCCCTGTGCCCCGCGGATCGCGACCGCGAGGTCGAGCAGGCAGACCGAGTCGCGGCCCCCGGAGAGCATCGCCACCACCGAGCCCTCCCCCGCCAGCAGGCCACCTGCACGCACCAGCTCCTGGATCTCCGCCGGCACCACCTGGGAGAGATCCTCGCCGCCGCTCATCGCCGGGCTCGCAGCGGGCAGACGCAGTCGCGCGAGCCAATGGGCTCGGGCGGACAGGCGCGGTCACGCAGGCCGACGGTCTCGGGCGGACACGCAGGCTCGGGCGGACAGGCCATCACTTCAGCGAGGCCAGGAACAGCTCCGTGGGCTCGGAGAAGCCCTTGAGGCCGACCTCGCCGATCAGCTTGAACGCGAGCCCGTCGACCCCCTCGGCGAGGTCCACCACCGCGCGCGTCACCAGCACCTCCCCGCCCGCCGCGCGGGCGACCACGCGGGCGGCCTGGTTGACCTCGCGGCCGTAGTAGTCCCCGTCGCGGTAGATCGCCTCCCCGTGGTGGACCCCGATCCGCGGCGGCGGCACCCCCGCGGGGGCCCGCGCCTGAAAGCCGACCGCCCAGCGAGCTAGCGCCACTGGATCGGCCGCAACGACCATCACCTCGTCCCCGAGCGTCTTCAGCACGCGGGCGTCGACCGGCAGCGTGCGCTCGACCTCTTCGACGAAGCGCTCCACCGCGCTCACCGCCTGCTCGTCGCCCTGTTCCTCAGTCAGGCGCGTGTAACCGGCCAGGTCCGCGAACGCGATCGCCACGCGCAGGCGCCCCACCGCGGAGGCCTGCTCGCCCATCTCGGCCTCCATGTGGCCGATCACCTCCTGCTCCACGAAATGCGAAAGGAAGCGACCGTGGACGTAGTTCATCAGCGGCGCCGTGAACGGCAGCATCCCGCGCGCCATCCCCTCCATCTCCTCCGCGATCTGCAGACCCGCGACCCCCGTGTGCATCAGCGGCTCGTGGATGTACATGCGGAAGAGGCGCACCTCCGTTTCGGCGATCTGCGCGAACGCCTGTCCGTACACGCGCGCGATCTGGATGAACGCCACCTCCGGCAAACCCGCCTCCAACACCGCTGATACGTACTTGAGCATCTCCACGTCCTCGTCGGAGATCGCCTCCACCGACAGCGCGCTCAGGCCCAGCGCCACCAGGATGCGTTCGATCAGTTCCTCGGAGAGCCCCGTCTCGCGCGCGGTCTGCTTGAGCGTGTGGTGCCCCTCCGAGCCCGCCAGGTAATCCTCCAGGTCGCCGAGCGCCAGACGGCCCTTGTCGCTGGCCTCGCGGATCTGCCCGAGTGAGTACCCGCGCTCGCGCAAGCGCGCAACGATCCCCACCTGGCGCGCCGCCGGCGCGGTCCAGTGGTCTCTGTACTGGGGGATCAGCCCCTCCTTGACCCAGCGCCTCACCGTACCTGGCGAGACCTCCGCGCGGGCGGCGACCTGCGCGAGCGTCAACTCCCCTCCCCCGCTCACGCCCAGATCCTCCCGTGCCAGTTCATGTCCGGCCCGCGCTCAGGGGTCGCCATGTCGGGGAGTCTAGGGATCGCCGGGGAGGGCATTGGCAAGCTGACTACAGAGCGAGCGGTCGCGGACCCGGTGGAAGCTGGGCGAGCCCGGGGGCCTGCGCGGAGATGGATATATACTTTTGAGCTGCGTATAACTATCGTTAGACGCTGTCCGTTTTTTCATACATCAATGTCACCGCCCGACCCAATCCCCCCCTTACCGCGCAAACCTGTCCACCTGAGACCGCGCAAACCCGTCCACCTGCGCCCCACCGCCGCACTTGCCGAGCGCGTGTTGCTGCCCGGAGATCCGGGCCGCGCACTGGCGTTGGCGCAGCATCTGCTGGAAGGTCCCTTGATGTTCAACCACCACCGCGGCCTGTGGGGCTACAGCGGCCCTGCGGTCGCGGACGGGAAGCCGCTGACGATCCAGAGCACTGGGATGGGCGGCCCCTCCGCGGCGATCGTGCTGGAGGAGCTGATCGCCCTCGGCGCGCGGCGCGCGATCCGGGTGGGGACGTGCGGAGCGCTCGACGGCGACCTGCGAGTCGGCGAGCTGGTGGTGGCCGGCGCGGCGCTCGCTGGAGACGGCACGAGCCGGATGCTGGGCGCGGGTGAGCGGATCGCCGGAGATCGCGAGCTGACCGTCGCCCTGGAGAGCGCCGCCGGCAGCGGCGCGACGACCGTTGTGAGCACCGACCTCTTCTACGAGCCCAATCCCGAGCGCGAGCGGGAGTGGCGCGCGGCGGGGGCCGTGGCTGTGGAGATGGAGGCCGCCGCCCTGTTCGCCGTCGGGGCCCGTGCGGAGATTTCCGTCGCCTGCATACTCACCGTGTCGAATGCGATCGGCGCCGATGGGCACATCGACGACGACGCGCTGCTCGCCGCCGCACACGAGATGGGGAGTCTCGCGGCTAGCGCACTGGTTTAGCGCGTTTGGCCGCAGGGCGTTTGGCGGCCTGAGGTTTAGAGGCAGGGCGTTTGGCAGCCTGAGGTTTAGCCGCAGAGTGTTTGGCGGCAGGGCGTTTTGGTTTGGCCCCCGCGCGCCGCTCCCCCGACTGGCTCTTGCGCAGCTCGGCCAACGTCCCGTTGAGCTTGCGCAGCTGCTCCTCGATCGCCCCCAGGCGCCCGTCGATCGACTGGGCCGAGAGGCTGCGGCCGATGCGGTGGACCCCATCCTCGATCCCCTCCAGCCGCTGGGAGACCGAGCGCAGTCGGCGCGTGAGGCGTTCGATGTCCGCAGCCGACGGGAGGTTCAGCGCCCCCATCGCCAGCTCCTGCGCCTGCGCCGCCTTCTCCCGCGCGTCCGAGGCGCGGCCGAGCGCCCCACCCAGCAGCGGGCTCTCGAGCAGGTCCGTCAGCGCCTTGCCGAGACGATCCTCGGTGCCG
Source organism: Solirubrobacteraceae bacterium (assembly GCA_035566955.1). Taxonomy (GTDB): domain Bacteria; phylum Actinomycetota; class Thermoleophilia; order Solirubrobacterales; family Solirubrobacteraceae; genus Palsa-744. The sequence continues at coordinate 8,986 of DATMPY010000096.1, forward strand.
CCGGTCAGGCGCTCGCGCAGGCCCCTGGTCGCGTCTGTATCGGACATCGAATGCTCCTCGTATCGATCAAGAGAGAAAAGCGAAAAGCGGCGGAGCGGCTAGAGGCTGAAAAGAAAAAAGCAGTGGAGCGTGGAGACAATTGAACGGCAGGACGGCTGGAGACGATAGAGAGGATACGGTGCCGGGATGGCCGCGCGCCTCTTCCTCTTCGTGCAGATGGAGTTCCCCTGGGAGCTCGGCCCCGCCGACGGCCGCTACCTGCTGCGCAAGCCCACCAGCGGCGGGGTGGGTGGGGATCCCGATCGCGTGGTCGTGCTCGACACCGTCGGCGCCGCGCGGCGCCGTGGCCGACTCGGAGCGCGGCGCCCCCCCGCGACGCCCGAGCCCGCGCCCGTGCCCACGTCGCGGGCGACCGTGATCGATCCGGTGTCCGTCTCCGCCGAGGGCCAGGCCAGGAAGTGGCTCGCCCAGCTCGACGTCCACCAGGAGGCGAGCGCCGCCGCAGCCACCGTCAACCGCGTACTGCTCGCCCACCGCATCGCCACCGCCGACCCCCACGTGCGCGAGCTCTCCCCCGCCCATGCGCTGGTCGTGCGCGCCGGGTGGGGGGAGGGCGAGCAGGTCGCCTACGGCCACTGGCTGCACGCCCGCGAGCTGCGCCTCGACGAGCGCCGCACCCGCAGGCGCTCCGCCGCGCTGCGCTCCCACGAGCACTTCGCCGCGCTGCTCGGCGCGCGCGAGCAGGCACTCGTGTGCGAAGAGCTCGCCCTCCGCGCTCGCCTCGACCTCGACGAAGGCCGCCTCCCCCACGCGGCCCTGGAGCTCGAGCACGCCTACACCGCCGCCCTCGCCGAGCTCACCGAGGACGAGCGACCCGATCTTGCCGAGCGTATCGCCGAGCTCGTCCAGCTGCGCCCCGGCGTGATCGAGGCCGCCCGCATCGTGCTGGGCGGGGGGGATTCCGATACCCCGGCCACAGCGGGACGGAGGGGTTCGTCCGATACCCCGGCCGGACCCGACGAGGAGGTCATCCGCCATGCCCTCGGCCGCCTCGAGGCCGCGCTGCGTGCCCGCGCGGCGGCGGAGCTCCAGCGATAGCAGTCCCCGCACCACCACCGCACTGCTCGTCGCCGCGAGCATCCCGCGCGGCGGCGGAGCTCCAGCGATAGCGGTTCCCCGCAGTGTGCCGTCCCACCTGGTGTGCCTGGTCGTAGCAGGAATATGTGCCTCGAGCATCTGCGATTCCTCCTTCGTCACACGACCTGATCGTCCACCGAGCAGACGAATTGCGAATCGCGTTCCGCATCGTGAGGGGCGTTCATTTCAGTGACCCGGACATGCTCGACTCGTTTCGCTCCAACTACGAGCTTGGAGCCCGCCCTCGCGGCCTGGAGGTCGAATCTGCGCTCATCTACATGGGGCTCTCGATGTATCTGAAGCGCGAGATGGCAGTCGCAACCGCGCGACGCTGGCAGCACATAGGGCAGCTCATCGCCGAGGTCCAGCTCGAGCCTGGCAGCGGCTTCTGCTGGGCGCACACCGGCCATCCGGGACATATGACTGTGTGGGGACGTCCACTACAGCTGCTTGACTGTGTAACCGATATCCTGCAGATAGGCGGTTAGCAATGCACTATGTCCTGCTGAGCAGCACTGGAAACCTGATTGCGTCATACGACGAGGAGCTGGCGGCCGGCGCTGCTCTGCGACGGATCGTCGCCGCGGAGCCCGAGGCCGCTGAGGACGTGGCCCTGTTTACATACGGAGATGACGGGATGCCGGTGGGCGATCCGGTCTTCGCAACCGCCCCAACCGGCACTCGCTGACCATCGCTAGGTCCAGGGCACCATGGACCCCACCACCACAGCCCTCGGCACGTGGAGCGGCGGGCGCTTCATGCACTTCGGCGAGCCCCTCCAGGAGGAGCGTCTGCTGGCGCTGCTGCGCCCTGGTGGGGGGATCGACACCGTCATCACCGCCGACGTCTATGGGGAGGGCGAGGCCGATCGGCTGCTGGGCCAGGCGCTGCGCGGGGTGGAGCGCGATCGCTACTGCCTCGTGGGAGCGATCGGGCACGACTTCTACACTGGGGAGCGCGAAGGAGCGAAAGGCTTTCCGCGCTTCACCGATCCGCGGCTGCGCGGCGAGGAAGAGTACGGGGCATACATCCAGATGGCCACCGAGCGCAGCCTCGAGCGGATCGGGGTCGAGCGCTTCGACCTGCTGCTACTGCACAACCCAGACCGCACCGGGTACTCCAGCCCCGCCGTGTGGGACGGGATGCAGGCCATCCGCGACGCCGGCCTCACCCGGCTGCTTGGGGTCGCCCCCGGCCCCGCCAACGGCTTCACGCTCGACCTGATCGACTGCATCGAGCGCTTCGGCGAGCTGATCGACTGGGCCATGATCATCTTTGGGCCCCTGGAGCCCTGGCCCGGGAGGCTAGTGCTCGACGCCGCCGCCGCCCACGATGTGGGCCTCATCGCCCGCGTCGTCGACTACGGCGGCATGTTCCACGACGACGTGCTCCCCGGTCACACCTTCGCTCCCTACGACCACCGCAAGTTCCGCCCCGACGGCTGGGTGCAGGCCGGGCGCGAGAAGCTCGAATGGATGCGCCCCTATGCCGCCCGCCACGGACTCACCATGCTCCAGCTCGCCTGCCAGTGGACCCTCGCCCACGATCCCGTGCGCTGCGTGGCGCCGACACTGATCCAGGAGGGGGGGCCATACGCCCGCCCGATCGAGGACAAGCGCGCCGAGCTTGCGGCCCTGGCCGCTCTGCGATCGGTGCCTCAGGCGCAGCTCCGCGATGCCGAGGTGGCCGAGCTGCGCGCCCACTGCGACAACGCCGGCTGCATGGCCCTGAAGGGGGCAAACCCCAGCTACGAAGGCGATCCACTGCCCGACCGCTGGCCCCTCACCGGCGAGCTCGCCGAGCTCGCCGAGCGCTGGCGCATTGAGCCCGAGCGCGATCTCACTACTACTTCCCAGTGAACCGCGGCGCCCGTTTGCCCAGGAACGCCGCGATTCCCTCCTTGCCGTCCGCGCTCTGGAAGACCGTCGCGAACCCCCGCTTCTCCGCCTCGATCCCCTCGTCCAGGTCCCCCTTGGCGGAGACCCGCTTGATCTGTTCCACCGCCAGCGGCGCCTGGCCCGCGAGGCGCCGCGCCCACGCCAGCGCCGTGTCCAGCAGTTCGTGGTCCTCCACCACCGCGCTCGCCAGGCCGTACTCGTAGGCCTCCTCCGCCATGATCGGGTCGCCGATCAGGTTCATCTCCAGCGCCTTGCTCTGGCCCACCAGCCGCGCCAGGCGCTGCGTGCCCCCGAAGCCCGGGATGATCCCCAGCTTGATCTCCGGCTGGCCGAACAGCGCCGAGCGCGCCGCGATCCGCACGTCGCACGCCATCGCCAGCTCGCACCCGCCCCCGAATGCCAGGCCGTTGACCGCCGCGATCGTCGCCACGCCCTCGCTGCCCAGCTCGCGGAACAGCGCGTGGGCCTTGTGGACCAGCGCTTCCCCACCCGCCTCGTCCAGCGTCGTGAACGCCTTGATATCCGCCCCCGCGCTGTACAGGAACGGGTTCGACGACGCGATCACCAATGCGCGCACGGGTGGGTGGGATGACGTTCCCTGCTTCACCTGCTCCCACACCTTGGCCAGGTCCTCGATCACCTGCGGCGCGATCGAGTTCATCTGGCCGTTCGCCAGCCACGCGATCGCCACCCCCTCCGGGCGGGTCTCGAGCTTCACGATGCCCTCACCGGGCTGCTGGGCGTCGGGCTGCGGGTAGGCGTAGAAGCCCTGCCCGCTCTTCTGGCCCAGGCGCCCCTGCGCCACCATGCGGCGCAGGATCGTCGGCGGCGCGAAGCGCTCCCCGTGCAGCTCCTGAAGGTTCTCGAGCCGCTCCAGGATCGTGTCCAGGCCCTCCGCGTCCGCCTTCATGAACGGCGGCATCAGCCCCCTGCGCGGATCCAGGCCCGCGCCCGCCATCAGGCCGAAGTCGATGTCCCTGTGGACCGCCACCCCCTCCTCCAGTACCAGGCACGCCTCCACGAACGTCTTCAGCGTCAGCAGCTCCACCAGCGCCTGCACGTCCGGCTCGCCCTCGCCCTCCAGGTTCGGCGCCCCCTCCGGGGTGTAGAAGCCGTCTCCCCCCGTCTTCGCCCCCAGCTTCCCCTCGGCGACCAGCTTCTGCATCCCCTTCGGCACGTAGAACCGCTCCGGGCCGTAGGCCTCCTGCAGGTGCTCCGCCACGTGCAGCACCGTGTCAAGGCCCAACAGGCTCAACATTAGGTACGGGGCCATCGGCACCACATTTGCGCTCCCCACCCCCTCGTCGATCAACTTGATCGAGAGGCCCTGCTGCTCCTGCGCCCGCCACACCTCCGAGATCCCCGAGTTGAGGATCCGGTTGACCACGAACCCCGGCACCTCCGCGCACGCGATCGGCTGCTTGCGGATCGTCTGCGCGAACGTCACCGCCGCCGTGACCGTCTCCGCGGAGGTCTCATCGCCTTCCACCACCTCGATCAGCGGCATCACCGCCGCCGGGTAGAAGTAGTGGAAGCCCACCACCTTCTCTGGGCGCAACGTCGCTTCCCCGATCTCCGTGATCGACAGCGACGACGTGTTCGACGCCAGGATCGCGTGCCCCGGGGTGGCCGCGTCCAGCTCCGCGAACACCGCCTGCTTGATCTCCATCCGCTCCGGCACCGCCTCGATCACGAAGTCCACCTCGCCAAAGCCCCCGTAGGAGGTCGTGCCCTCGATGTGGCCCACGATCTCCGCGATCTGCGCCTCGCCCTGCTCGGTGCTCAACTTGCCCCGCTCGACCAATTTGCCCACCTGGCCCGCCGTCACCTTGCGCGCCTCCTCGAGCCCCGCCTGCACCAGCTCCTCGTCGATGTCCTTCAGCACCACCGGGATGCCCGCCGCCGCGATCGTCTGCGCGATCTGCCCACCCATCGTTCCCGCGCCCACCACCGCCGCCTTGAACACGAACATGCCGCCTCCTTGACTCCCCAGCCCGGGGTTTGATCTCGTTCCGTTGGACGCGGGAGCCTAACCGACCCCACTCCCCCGCGTGCGGCTGGCGCATCGCTCGGGATGCCTGATTTGACCCCACTCCCCCGCGTGCGGCTGCGCATCGCTCGGGATGCCGATTTGACCCCACTTCCCGCGCACCGGCGCATCTCTCGGCCCCCCCGGGGGTTTCTCTACCCACGAGGGGGAACTTCGCTACGAAAGGTGGGTGTGCACGATGGCTGGACGAGCAACAATGGCGGTCCTGATCACAGGGCTGGTTTCGCTGGTGCTACCCGTGGCCGCCCAGGCCCTGATCCGACCCGGCGTCTCCACTGCAGACGCGACCTCGGTGAGCTTCAGCTCGGCCTATCTCAACGGGTCGATCGACCCGCACGGGAGCAACACCTCCTACTATTTCCAGTACGGGCCCACCCGGACCTTCGGCGCGCAAACCGCGGTCGCCGACGCCGGCTCTGGCACGAGCACGGTGCGGGTAGCCGTCCCGGTGTTGGGGCTGCAGCCGGTCACCACCTACTACTTCCGCCTGATCGCCGTCAACGCCGCCGGTGCCACCACCGGCGCCGCGCAAGCGTTCAAAACCGCCAAGGTGCCGCTCTCGCTGCAGATCCTCACCTCGCCGAACCCCACCATCTATGCGGGCGCCGTCACGATCCAGGGCACCCTCTCCGGCACCGGCAACGGCGGCGTCCCCGTGGTGCTCCAGGACAACCCCTTCCCCTACACCCAGGGCTTTCTCACCGTCGGCAACCCCGAGCTCACCACCGCCACCGGCAGCTTCTCGTTCCCGTTCCTAGGGATCACCGAGGCCACCCAGTTCCGCGTCGTCACCAGCACCAAGGTGTCCGTCGTCAGCCCCGTAGCGACCGAGGGCGTCGCGGTCAACGTGGTGGCCCACGTCGGGCATACCCACAGGCGCCACCACGCCCGCATCTACGGGACCGTCAGCCCCGCCGTCGATGGCATGGAAGTCGGGATCATGCGCATCACCGGGGGACGCAACGTGCTTGTCGCCGGCACCACCCTGCACCACAACAATGCCACCAGCTCCCGCTTCAGCCGCGTCATCCGCGTCAAACACGGCGCCGTCTACCGCGTGCTCGTGCGCGTCACCAACGGGGCGCAGACCTCCAACTACAGCCAGCCTCTCTTCATCCGCTGACGAATGCCGAGGCGGTCGCCTACGCGGCGACCGTCTCCGCCGCCTCGATGCGGCGGGGGAGCAGCGTCTCGCGGGCGATCACGAGGCGCTGGATCTGCGAGGTGCCCTCGTACAGCTGCATGATCTTCGCGTCGCGGAACAGCTTCTCGACCGGGTAGTCCTTGATGAAGCCGTAGCCACCGTAGATCTGCACCGCGTCGGTGGCGACCTTCATCGCCGCGTCCGCCGCGAAGCGCTTCGCGTGTGAGGAGACCAGCGTGTTGCGTTCGCCTTTGTCGAGCATGCTCGCCGACTTCCACGTCAACAGGCGCGCCGCCTCGACGTCCGTCGCCATGTCCGCGATCATGAACTGGATCCCCTGATGCATCGCGATCGGCACCCCGAACTGGCTACGTTCCTTGGAATACTCCGTGGCGAACTCCAGCGCCGCCCGCGCGATCCCCGTCGCCATCGCCGCCACGCCCGGGCGCGTGCGGTCGAGCGTCATCATCGCCAGCTTGAAGCCCTTGTTCTCCTCCCCCAGCAGGTTCTCCGCCGGGACCTCCACGTCGTTGAAGCTGATCGTCGCCGTGTTCGAGGCCCGCTGGCCGAGCTTGTCCTCCTTCTTGTCGACCACCACCCCCCACTCGCGCTCCACCACGAACGCCGAGATGCCGCGGTGCCCGGCCTCCTTGTCGGTCTTGGCGTAGACCGTGTAGTAGTCGGCGTAGCCGCCGTTGGTGATGAAGCACTTGGAGCCGTTGAT
>DATMPY010000097.1:0-7720 GCA_035566955.1 Solirubrobacteraceae bacterium
GCGCTCGCGGGTGATGTTGAAGGCGCGGCCGACCTCCTCGAGGGTGCGGGAGCGCCCCCCGGTGATGCCGTAGCGCATCTCCAGCACCTCGCGCTCGCGGCGGGGGAGCACGGCGAGCACGCGGCCCACGCTTTCCCGGCGGAGGTTCTCGGAGGCGGTCTCGAAGGGGGATTCGGCGGCGATGTCCTCCACGAAGTCCGCCAGGGCGGTGTCCTCCTCCTCGCCCACGGGCTTCTCCAGGGAGACGGGCTGCTGGGCCATGCGCAGCACCTCGCGGACCTCCCCGATGGGGTACTCGAGCTGCGCGGCGATCTCCGCGGGGGAGGGCTCGCGCCCGAGCTGCTGGATCAGCTGGCGCTCGGCGTGGAGGACCTTGTTGAGCTTTTCGGCCATGTGCACGGGGATGCGGATGGTGCGGCCCTTGTCGGCGATCGCCCGGGTGACGGCCTGGCGGATCCACCAGGTGGCGTAGGTGGAGAACTTGTAGCCGCGGCGGTAGTCGAACTTCTCCACCGCCCGGATCAGCCCGAGGGAGCCCTCCTGGATGAGGTCCAGGAAGGTGAGGCCCCGCCCCATGTAGCCCTTGGAGATCGACACCACGAGGCGGAGGTTGGCCTCCACCATGTGTTGCTTGGCGGCCACGTCCCCCCGCTCGATGCGCTTGGCCAGGCAGACCTCTTCGGCGCCGCTGAGCAGTGGCACCCGTCCGATGGAGCGCAGGTAGAGGCGCAGTGAGTCGAGGCTGGGATCGCTCCCTCCGAGATCGAGCTCGGAGGGCAGATCGTCGAGGTGGGTGCGCAGCTCGACCACATGGTCGAGGTCCGCCTCGGCCTCGGCATCGTCCTCCTCCTCGTCGGCCTCCTCCAGGGCGCCCGCGCGGTGGAGGGGTATCGGGTGGGCCTCGTGGTGCTCCCCGGCGAGCTCTGTCTCCAGGTGCTCCTGGGCGGGCTCGCCGAGGATCTCGATGCCGTGCTCCTCCAGGTAGCTGAGCAGGTCGTGGACCTGCTCGGAGGCGACCGCGGCCTCCTCCAGCGCGCCGGCAAGGGCCTCGGAGGTAACGAACCCGCGTTCCTGGCCGTCGGCGATCACGGCCTGGAGCTCCTCGATTTCGACCACCGCGACATCCGTGGCGGTGGACTCGGGGATGCCGACCGCACCCATTCTGTCCATCCCTGCGACCTTCACAACAACCTTCTCGCTCACTTACAGACCCCCAGAGATCCACATGGCTCCCCGCCGCCACGAGCGTCGCCCGCGGCGACCTCCCCTACCTGTCTGCTCGACTGCGCCTCCTCCGCGGTTGTTCGGTGCTTCGTACCACGCTCACAGCCCCTCTCCCAGCCTTGTTGCTCTACTTGCGCTCGTTGTTGGTCTCTCCTTGATGAAGAACCCGACACGAACCCATGCGATGCGGCGTAGCCTCCAAGTAATGTGCGGAGTGATACCAGATATCAAGGGGTCTGTGTGGAGGGTGTCGCGGATGGGGGCCGGAGCGGGGGCCGGAGCCTGTACTAGGCTTGGCGGGCGGTGGCGAGCACGATGCGCATGAGAGCACCCCTCTCCCGGCCGGACGCTCCGGAGGACGTCCAGGCCCGGGCGCCGGCGGTCCGGGTGGGCCTCTCGCGGGTGGGGGTGACGGGGGTGGAGAAGGTGGTGCGGATCCGCGATGAGCTGTTCTTCGCGCGCCTGGAGTGCTTTGTGGACCTGAGCCACAACCAGAAGGGGGCGCACATGTCGCGCTTCGAGGAGGTGGTCAACGAGGCGATCGGGGAGGTGGTGCTGACGGAGTCCCCGTTTCGCGCGGAGACCCTGGCGCGGGACATCGCGGAGCTGGTGCGCGAGCGCCAGGGGGCGGCGCGGGCGGAGGTGACGGTGCAGGCGCGCTACCCCGAGCACAAGCCGGCGCCGGTCTCTGGTGTTTCCACTCAGGAGATCTACACCCTCCACGGCCGCGCGGTGGCGCTGGAGGGTGGGGGGACGCGCCACATGGTGGGGGTGGCGGCGACGGGGATCACGGCGTGCCCGTGCGCGCAGGAGCTGGTGGCGGCGCGGGCGCGAGAGCGGCTGGCTGTGGAGGAGGGGTTCTCGGCGGAGCAGATCGAGCGGATCCTTGCCCAGGTGCCGGTGGCGACCCACAACCAGCGGGGCCTGGGGACCCTGCAGATCGGCTGCCTGGAGGGGTGCGAGGCGGAGATCGACGCGAAGTCCCTGCTGGAGATCGTGGAGGGGTCGATGTCCTCGGAGATCTACGAGCTGATGAAGCGCTCGGATGAGGTGGAGGTGGTGGAGAAGGCCCACCGTCGCCCGCGCTTCGTGGAGGACTGCGTGCGGGAGATGGTGGCGGGGGTGGCGCGCGCGTTCCCGCAGCTGGATGGGGGCAGCTTCGTGTCGGCCCGCCAGGAGAACCTGGAGACGATCCACCAGCACAACGTCGTCGCCGAACGCCACGGACTGCTGGCGGAGTTGCGCGGCGAGCTCGAGTCCGGCGTCCCCGCCTCTCACCAGACCACCCTGGAGGAGTGGCTCAACGACGGCTCGGGGACGGGGCGGGCGTAGGCGGACCCGAGCGCGTGGGGAGAAGCGCCCGGTGGGGCGCGGGCCCCGTTGCGTCACCCGCCTGAGTGGGCCTCGTCCGCCCTGGTCGCCCAGCGGCCGGCCGGCCCTCCGGGCCGGGCCGGGATCCAAAAGGTCCGCGGAATCCGCCGCAGCCGTGTGACTGTGCCTGGGCGCCTCAGCCGTGTGACTGGGCCTGGGCCTGGGCCATGCGGCGGCGGATGCCGAAGAAGTAGTCGAGGCCGGAGAGCACGGTGACGAGCACGGTGGCGTAGAGCAGGAGGGAGACCCAGAGGGGTTCGCCGGACACGGCGATGAGGGCGAGGATGGCGGCGATCTGCATGCAGGTCTTGACCTTGCCGAACATGCTGGCGCCCATCACCACGCCGGCCTGGGTGGCGCCGAGGCGCAGCACGGTGACGGCGAGCTCGCGGGCGATGATCACCATGGCCACCCACGCGGGCATGCGCCCGAGGGAGACCAGGGAGAGCAGGGCGGCGATGATGAGGAGCTTGTCGGCGAGGGGGTCCATGAGCTTGCCGAAGGTGGTCACGGAGCCTCGGGAGCGGGCGAGGTAGCCGTCGACGAAGTCGGTGAGGGAGGCAAGGGCGAAGACGATCGCGGCGAGCACGTCCCCCGCGGGAGTGTTTCCGAGTAGGGCGGCCACTAGCACCGGGACGAGCATGATCCGCAGGACGGTGAGGACGTTGGGCAGGTTGAGGGGGAACATGATTTGGAAGGATGGGAGCCCAACTGGTGGACCTTGGGTCGGGTGTGCCACCCAATGTGCAGCATTATGCCGGCATTGTGTCGGGCCGCCTTCTTATGCCGGCATTGTGTCCCCGCCTTCGATCGGGGGCCGTGTGGCGGGGGGCTGGAGGTGCATATAGTCTTTTTTGACTCGCGTATAACGATGGTCAGACGCAACTCCGATTTTTCATATCTATACCCACGCCCAGCTGGGGGGACTTTGGTGTCGATGTCCACGCTCGCGCCGTGGGCCTTTGGTATTGATGTCCACGCTCGCGCCGGGGGACTTTGGTGTCGATCTCCACGCTCGGCGCCGCAGACCTTCGATATCGATGTCCACGCTCGCGCCGCGGGACTTTGATAACGATGTCCACACCCAAGGCGGCGAGGTTGAGGTTGATGTCCGCACCACCACGGCAAGGAGCTGACGGGAGATGAACAAGCGCACACTGGGAACGGGCGGCCCGGAGGTCTCGGAGATCGGGCTGGGGTGCATGGGGATGTCGGCGTTCTACGGGGCGACGGACGAGGGGGAGGCGATCGCGACGATCCACAGGGCTCTGGAGTTGGGGTGCAACTTCCTGGACACGTCGGACATGTACGGGCCGCACACGAACGAGCGGCTGGTGGGGCAGGCGGTAGCTGGCCGATCTTCGATCGTTCGCCGCGAGGAGGTGTTCCTCGCAACGAAGTTCGGGATCAAGCTCGACATGGGTCCACCCCCCCGGCGAGCGGTGGACGGCAGCCCGGCCTACGTGCGGGAGGCGTGCGAGGGCTCGCTGGGGCGCCTGGGGGTGGAGCACATCGACCTCTACTACCAGCACAGGGTGGACCCGAAGACCCCGATCGAGGAGACGGTGGGGGCGATGGGGGAGCTGGTGCAGGAGGGGAAGGTCCGTCACCTTGGCCTCTCGGAGGCGAGCGCGGAGACGATCCGCCGGGCCCACGCGGTGCACCCGATCGCGGCGGTGCAGACGGAGTTCTCCCTGTGGACGCGGGAGGTGGAGGAGGAGGTGCTGCCGACCCTCGATGAGCTGGGGATTGCGCTGGTGGCGTACTCCCCCCTGGGCCGGGGCTTCCTGGCGGGCCGCTTCAAGGCGCGGGAGGAGATCGAAGAGGGGGACTTCCGCCGCTACGGCCCGCGGTTCAGCGAGGAGAACTTCAAACGCAACTACGCGCTCGCCGAACGGGTCCGGGAGCTCGCCCAGGAGAAGGACGTGACCCCTGCCCAGCTCGCGCTGGCGTGGGTGCTGAGCCGCGGGGAGCAGATCGTGCCGATCCCGGGCACCAAGCGGCGCGGCTACCTGGAGGACAACCTCGCCGCGGCGGAGGTCCACCTGACGGCGGAGGAGTCCGAGCGGATCGCGGCGGCGGTGCCCCCGGCGACGGGGGATCGCTACGACGAGCAGGGGATGCGCACGGTCAACCTGTAGGCCGAGACCGTCCGCCCGGCGTCCCGCGGGGCGGCCCGCTAGGGTGCAACCCATGCCGCTGGTCCCAATGGTCATCGAGCGCACCGCGAGGGGCGACCGCGAATTCGACATCTATTCGCGGCTGCTGAACGAGCGGATCATCTTCCTGGGCACGCCGATCGAAGATCAGGTGGCGAACCTGGTGGTGGCGCAGCTGCTGCACCTGGAGGCGGAGGACCCGGAGAAGGACATCTCGATCTACATCAACTCCCCGGGGGGCTCGATCTACTCGGGCCTGGCGATCTACGACACGATGCAGTTCGTCAAGCCGGACATCCAGACGATGTGCGTGGGGGTGGCGATGTCGATGGGCTCGCTGCTGCTGGCGGGGGGGGCGAAGGGCAAGCGGGCGTGCCTGCCGAACAGCCGCATCCTGATCCACCAGCCCTCGGCGGGCTTCGAAGGCCAGTCCACCGACATCGAGATCCACGCACGCGAGATCCTCAAGGTGCGCGAGCGGATCGACGAAATCTACGCGCAGCACACGGGTCGCACCCAGGAGGAGGTGCGCGGGGACATGGAGCGCGACCGCTTCTTCAACGCGGAGCAGGCCCTGGAGTACGGCATGATCGACCGCGTGCTGGAGAGCCACTGAGGCCACCCCACGCGCGCGGGGTTCGCCCGTGCGGGGAGTGCGCGGCAGGGTCTTTTTTTTGATGAGGGCCGGCCGGGCCGGCCCCCGCGGCGTTCGCAGCACGTTGACCGCGCAGGGTTCAAGTGCGGAGGCTGCGCGACCGGGGTCGCCCCGTGGGTGTTGCCGTAGCAGACGACGTTGACCACGCGGGGTTCACGTGCGGAGGTTGTGCGACGGCTACCTGTGAGCCGGGGGATTCACGCGATCGCGCTCAGGCCAGCGCGTCGTGGAGGGGGAGCGCCAGCCGCGGCGTCAGCAGGTCCCCGTCGGCTGAGAGCAGCCTGCGCCGGGTGCGCCGGGCGATGGCGATGTAGGAGGCGTCGTAGAAGGTGAGGTCGTGTTCGAGTGCGAGCTGCGCGGCGGGGTGGTGGTCCTCGGGGGCGAGCTCGACGGGGTCGCCGCAGATCTCGAGCAGGAGTCGCAGGGCCGCCGCGACCTGGTGGGCTGTCCATCCGGAGTGCCGGGTGAGGATGTTGCCGACCTCGTGCACCGCGAGGGCGGTGGTGCGCATCGCCAGCTTCCCGATCGCCGCGCGCGCGAGCTCGCCATCGGGCTCGCGGTCGGCGGGGAGGAACCACTTCAGCGCGACGCTGGCGTCGACGATCCAGGCTGCCACGACTGCCTCTTCTGCGGACGTCGTGGCCGCCGTCTTCCCAACCCCCAGCACGGCTGCCCCGCTCGTCGTCTCCGCGGCCGCCTCCATCGCCGCCACCCCAGGCGTGGACGCCTCCTTGGTCGGCTCCTCGGGCGTGGACGCCTCCATCGCCGCCACCCCAGGCGTGGACGCCTCCTTGGTCGGCTCCTCGGGCGTGGACGCCTCAATTGCCGCCACCCCAGGCGTGGACGCCTCCTTGGTCGGCTCCTCGGGCGTGGACGCCTCAATTGCCGCCACCCCAGGCGTGGCCGCCTCCTTAGTCGGCTCCTCGGGCGTGGACGCCTCCATTGCCGCCACCCCAGGCGTGGACGCCTCCGTGGCCGGCTCTCCGGGCGGGGTCACTCGTCGCGCAGCCGCTCGGCGCGCACGAGCTCCGCGGCGCCGATCGGCCCCTCCCATGTGCGGCTGAGCTCGTCGAGGTCGAAGAGCACCGCGCTGGGCTCGCGGCGCAGCAGGCCGACCTCGCGTCGCGCCCCGGCCTGCAGCAGGGCGCTGCGGCTCGTTCCGCGCCGCCGCGCCTCCGCGTCGAGCGCGTCGAGCAGGTTGTCGGGAATCGAGATCATCACCTTGGCCACAGCCCGAGTATAGCTTGCTGGCAATACCCCGCGATCTGCCACGGGCGACATTGGCAAGCTCCATGCGGGTGCCACGTCACGCTCCGACCAGGTGCGGTGTCCCACCCGGGACGCCTCGGTGTTGATCGTCATGCGGCGATCGTACGGTTCGACGGCGATGGAACGCTCGCGCGGGCACCCGCCCGCCGGCGCCGCTACCGTTGCGCATCGTGGCGAGACCCAAGAGCGCGGATGGTCCCAACGGTGCGGCGCTGTTCGAGGCGGCGAACAAGCTGCGTGGGTCGGTGGAGTCCTCGGAGTACAAGCACCTGGTGCTGGGGCTGCTGTTCCTGAAGTACATCTCGGACGCCTTCGAGCAGCGCCACGCGGAACTGGAGGGCGAACTGTTGGACCCGCGGGGGGAGGAGTACATCGAGGACCCCGGCGAACGCGCGGCGGAGCTCGAGAACCGGGACGCGTACGCGGAAAAGCATGTCTTCTGGGTGCCGGCGCAGGCGCGCTGGCCGGCGATTCTCGCGGGCGCGTCGAAGCCGGATGTGGCCCAGCGCCTCGACGACGCGCTGGGGGCGATCGAGCGGGAGAACCCGGAGCTGCGCCAGGTGCTGCCGCGGGTCTACTCGCGGGCGCCGCTGTCGGCGGAGCTGCTGGGCTCGCTGGTGGAGACGATCGCCAAGATCGGCTTCGGGAGTGGCCCGCATCAGGCGCGGGACATCCTGGGGCGCACGTACGAGTACTTCATCAAGGAGTTCGCCCGCGCGGAGGGTCACCGGGGCGGGGAGTTCTTCACGCCTGCGCCGGTGGCACGCCTGCTGGTGGAGATGCTGGAGCCCTACCAGGGCCGGGTGCTCGACCCGGCGTGCGGCTCGTGCGGACTGTTCGTGCAGTCCGCACGCTTCGTCGAGGCCCACGGGGGCCGCCCGGAGAAGATCTCGATCTACGGCCAGGAGCGCAACCAGGCGACGTGGCGGATCGGGGAGATGAACCTGGCGATCCACGGGCTCTCCGGGGAGGTCAAGTACAACGAGGGCGGCTCGCTGCTGAACGATGCGTTCGCGACGCTGCGGGCGGACTACGTGATGGC
>DATMPY010000098.1:0-8047 GCA_035566955.1 Solirubrobacteraceae bacterium
TCCACGCCGACCACCGCCTTCCTCCCGTCCGATCGATGAGATCAAACGAGCGTCACGACCCAGCCGGACATCCAGCCGCCACGCCAAGTGGCCTAGTTTTCAAACGGCGCAGGTGGCCCAGTATTCAGCCGGCGCCCACACAAGGTTCTGTGCCCAAAGCTTCTCTGCGCCCTCGTAGTTTCCTCTTGTTCGCATCTCGGCTGTTTCCACGCATTTCTTGAGCCACTCGGGATGCGTCTCGACCTCTTGGTGCTGTTCGACAATGTGTTTCCAGGCCCGCTCGGTTAGCCAGACCGTCCGCCCACGCGGGTCGGTCATCGTAGCCATCAGGTCATCCGGGGGTTTGGGTCCAGCCACGGCACGTCCTTTCTTTCCGTCCGCGACTGGCGCTACCTTGCCTCAACTCACGTTCCCACGTCAACCACGAAGCTTTATGAGCCCATCCGGCTCCCACCGGGTGGGCTCATCGCATTCTGGCCCTGGTGCCGGACGCGACGATGAACGATTTTCCCGACATGTGGGGCGCCACGCCCAACCCTGCGGCGTGGCGCCCCCGGTCAGCCCTCGCCGTCGGTGGGCAGATGCCCGAAGTGCTGCTCGAACTCCGCTGGCGTCAGCGTGTGCTCGCCGGGAGCCAAGTCGATCGTCAACTGGCGGTCGGCGTAGTTGTCCTCGACCAGCGCCGAGTTCGGCACGTCCAGGCCGCGCGCGAGGCCCACGACGGTCGAGAGCCGGGGGTCGGTCAGCGCACGCTCCAGCTTGCTGATCTCGGTATGGTGGACCCCTGAGCGGCGCGCAAGTCGATCCTGCGTGAGCCCGGACGCCGCGCGCGTCTCGCGCAGCCGCCGGGCGAACGCAAGCACGACCACGTGCACGTCATCGCGTCTCATCGTCAGACCGAGATCATGTTCAGGGCGTCGAGGCGCCACGCGGACGCGGACGCGCGTACATGCTCGCCGTCAAGGACCACCGTCGCAACGCGCGCGAGGGACACCACGGCATCCCCGATCGAGTCGGGGTCCACGTCGTACAACTCGCTCAGTACGTCCCCACGCGACCACCATTCGGCCCGGTCCTCGCGGAGAAGCTGCAACATCACCAGACGTTCGGTGCCTTCATCAGGGGGAGCCTGATTCTGATTGGATTTGTCCTGCATGGGAAGGTCCAGCCTTTCCGTGTCGCGGCCCCAGGGCAGTTAGCGCTGCCGCTGGGGCCAATGCGTTGATAGGACGGCTGACCGTAGACCCGCTCTACGACAGAAAAAACGCGCGAATCCGGCTTATACAGTGGCTACCCACTTGCCTCTCTCAGGCGGTGCGCGCAAGCCAGAGCTCGGGCTTGCCCAGCTCGGCGGTGGTGGGGAGATCCTCGGGGGAGCGCCAGGCGCGGGTGAGGGCGGGAGCACCGCGGGCGAGGACGATGGCGTCGCAGAAGCGCCGCCCCTCCTCGTACTGGCGGAGCTTGAGCTCGAGGCCAAGCAGCCGCTCGAGTACCCGCCAGGGCAGCCCGCGGGTGTGACGACGGCGGTTCATGGCTGCGCGCAGGCGGGGCAGAGAGGGCAGCACGTCGGCGCCCACGGCGTCCATCACGTGCTCGGCGTGGCCCTCCACGAGGGACATGGTGGCCTGGAGGCGCTCGACGAGCTGCCAGCGCTCCTCGCCGAGGGTGAGCCGCACGAGTTCCCCGTGGCGCAGGCGCTCGGCGAGCGCGCGGACATCCCCGGCGTTGGGGACCCGCAGAAGGTCCGCGAGGGAGACTGCCACCTGGAGGCCGTCGATCAACTCGCGGAGGATGCCGGCGAGATGCTCGCGCAGCCAGGGGGCCCCGGAGAACTGGACGGCGTGGGTGATCTCGTGGATGGTTACCCAGGTGAGCAGCTCGTCGCAGTCGAGCCGCATGTTGTGGGCGGCCTGGGCGAGGTTGGGGGCGACGAGCAGCAGGCGGGGGGTGACGGAGGGGTCGAGCAGGGCGAGGTCGTACTGGCCGAGGACACGCTGGGAGAGCATGCCGGTCATCGCCCCGACCTGGGCCCCCAAAAGGAGCCCGCCGGCGGCGCCGAGGGCGTCGTAGAGCGGCCCGAGATCCTGACCAGGGCGCTTCCAGCTGTAGCGCCAGCGCCGGCGGGCGCGAGCGCCGGTGCCGGACTGCTCGGCGAGGGACTCCATCACGGGGCGCATGGTCTGGAGGTTGGCGGCGATCCAGCGGGGGCGATCGACGGCTTCCAGGGGGGGCAGCTCGCTGGGGGGGGTGAGGCCGGAGTACTCGCCGACGAGCTGGGCGAAGCGGAGGGCGAGGGGCTGCACGGTCTCGCCGCGCACCCCCCCGAAGGGGGGCGAGCCGGCCACGAGCTCGCCGACGCGCTGGGCGGTGCTCCAATCGATGGCGTCCACCCTTTGAGGGTAGAGCGGCGCCGGGGCACGTCCGGTTGCGGCCACGTCGGGGCATATCCTCTTGAACCGTGCCCTCCCCGCTTGACGGTCCACACGACGCGCCTCCTGTGGGGGGCGGCCAGGAGCGGGCCCCTTCCCGGGAAAGCCGGCGAGGAGTCGCTCGCACAAGTCGTCCGAGCCGGGGGCTGCCGCGGGGGGATCTGTTGGAGCAGGCGGAGGTGCGGGATGTGCTGGCATGGATGCGCCTGCTGACTGACCCGCGCGATGCATCGGCAGCGGTGCGGGCGCTGGCACGCCCGCCAATCGAGCTGCGTCAGGTCGACCTTGCGAGAGTGATCCAGATCGCGCGGCGGGGGCGGTTGGAGGTAGTGGCGGCGCTGGCGAGCGCCCTGGAGTCACCGCAGGTCCCACCCGAGGCGCGGGAGCGGATCCAGCGTTTCCTCGAGCTGCACCGATGGGCGGCGGGGAGCCTGGACACTGTGCGCGCGGACCTATTCGTGGGCCGCCTGATCGAGCGTCTGGGGCTGCGCCGCAGGCAGCTGCTGGCAGGCGAGCAGGAGGCCGCGGCTCGGCTCGCGGGCTTGGCGGGCCTGTGCGAATTGGCAGAGGAGTTCGTGGCAAGCTCCCCGCGACCGACGGCGCGGGCGCTTGCGGCCCAGCTGGCAACGGCAGAGGAAAGAGGACCAGAAGCGAAGCGACACAAGGAGGACCGACTGGAGATCGACCGATTGGAGATCGACCGATCGGAGATCGGCCAGCAGACGCCGGGGGACCCAGGGCGGGAGACGGCCGGGGACCCCACGGGAGGGGCGCCGCACGAGCAGACACCGGACGAGGACCCCGGGCGGGAGACGGCCGGGGACCCCACGGGAGGGGCGCCGCACGAGCAGACACCGGACGAGGACCCCGGGCGGGAGGCCCTGCAGGCGACGCTGGAGGCGCTGCGGGAAGAGGTGCTGGGGGACGTGGCGCGAATCGCTGGGCGCCTGGGGGAGCTGCGGCTGGACACGGAGCTGGATGTCTCCCACGGGGTGGTGAGGTACCTGGAGCTGATCAAGCTGGCCGCGCTGCTGGAGCGCCCGGAGGGGGAAGCGGTGGAGGAATCGCTGCGGGACCTCAACGCGCGCCTGCGGACGGCGGTGACCCCGCTGCAACGGGAGATCCTGGAGAGCTCCCCGCTGGATGAGCTGCTGCTGGCGGAGGGAGCCGGGGGGGAGCGGGTGCGGGCGCAGGCGATGGCGGCCCGGGGGGAGCCCACGCTAGAGGCGTTCCTGCCCCGGCGGGGCGAGGGATTGGTGCTGTCAGCATCGGACGTGGAGACGTACAGGAGCTGCCCCCTGCGGTACAAGTACGCGCGGGTGCTGAAGATCCCCACCGAGCAGACGCTGAGTCAGCGGTTCGGGATCGTGGTGCACCAGGTCCTGGAACGCTTTCACGCCGCCCAGGAGGGGCAGGGGGCTCAAGACGGACAGGTCGCCCCCGAGGGACAGGGTGGCCAGGAGGGAAAGGCGTCCCGGGAGGGACACGGGACCCTGGAGGGAAAGGCGGAGGGACACGGGACCGTGGAGGGAAGGGCGGCGCAGGTGGGCCGGTGGGGGACGCTGGGAGAGCTGCTGGAGCTGCTCGACACAGCCTGGCGGCGCAGCGGCCTGGGGGAGCGGGGCGCGGAGGGGGAGTTGCTAGAGAAGGCGCGGGTGGCGCTGCGGCGCTACCACGCGCGCCTGGAGCTGGAGGGGGCGCGACCGCTGTGGTTCGAGCGCTCGTTCGCGTTCGCCCTAGGGCCCCACCACGTGCGGGGCAGAGTGGACCGGGTGGACGCACTACCGGAGGGGGGGTACGAGCTGATCGACTACAAGACGGGGTACGCCAAGACCGCGGAGGAACTGGGGGAGGACATCCAGCTCTCGCTATACGCGATCGCCGCCCAGGAGGCGTGGGGCCTGGGGGAGACGCGGGGGGCGTACTACTACGTGCTGGACGACCGCAAGGTCCCCGTGCCGCGCAACGGGGCAGACCAGGAATGGGTGCGGGGGGCGGTGCTCGCCGCGGGGGAGGGGATCCTGGCGCAGGACTTCGCGCCGACCCCCTCCCCGGGGGTGTGCGGGCGTTGCGACTACAGGATCGTGTGCCCCGCGGCCGAGAGATAAAGAGAAGCTCCCCGAGCGCCGGGGGTTTAAGGATTGGGATGGGTCGCGTTGCAGCGCTGAGGGGCACCGCCCGGCACTGGGCCACGCGCCACGCCCCTCCGGGAGGGTGGGGGCCTTCTGCGAGAATGGCGGTGTGCCCACCCGCGAGCAGATCATGCAGGCCCTGGAGGCCGTGATCGACCCCGAGCTGCGCCGCTCGATCGTGGAGCTGGGGATGGTGCGCTCCGCGGAGATCGGGGGCAACGGGGTGGTGGACGTGACCGTCTCGCTGACCACCGCCGGGTGCCCGATCCGGGGGCACTTCCAGACCGCCGTCGCCCAGGCCGTGGAGGCGCTGGAGGGGGTGGGGCACGTGAACGTGTTCTTCGACGTGCTCAGCGACTCCGAGAAAGCCGCCCTGCAGCAGCGGCTCGGGCGGGCAAGCCTGCCCGAGGGTGCGCTGGCGCAGGTGGGGAACGTGCTGTGCGTGGGCTCGGGCAAGGGGGGGGTGGGGAAGTCCACGCTGACCGCGAACCTGGCGTCGGCGCTGAGCGCCGAAGGCAAGCGGGCGGGGGTGCTGGACGCGGATGTGTGGGGGTACTCGATCCCGCGGATGTTCGGGCTCGGCGCCCAGCGCCCCGCGGTGTCGGCGGAGCGCAAGATCATCCCCCTGGAGGCGCACGGGGTGCGGGTGATGTCGATCGGGTTCTTCGTGGAGGAGGACGCCGCGGTGGTGTGGCGGGGCCCGATGCTGCACAAGGCGCTCACCCAGTTCTTGCAGGACGTGGAATGGGGGGCGCTGGACTACCTGCTGGTCGACCTGCCCCCGGGCACGGGAGACGTGTCGATGACGCTGGCGCAGCTATTGCCCCAGGCGCAGTTCGTGATCGTGACCACCCCCCAGCCGGCCGCGCAGAAGGTGGCGCGCCGCTCGGCGGAGATGGCGCACAAGGTGTCCCTGGAGATCGGGGGGGTGATCGAGAACATGTCCGGCTTCACCACCCCCGGAGGCGAGCGCTACCCGATCTTCGGGGAGGGCGGGGGCCAGGAGCTGGCGGACGAGCTCGACGTGCCGCTGCTGGGCAAGGTGCCGCTGACGATGCCCCTGCGCGAGCACGCCGACAGCGGGGTGCCGCTCGTGCTGGAGGACCCCGACGACCCCGCCGCGCAGGCGATCCGCCACGCCGCGCGGGGGATCGTCGCGATCACCCCGGTGGAGCTGCCCGTGCTGAGCGGGACCTCAAACGGCGGGGGCAACGGAGCGCCCGCACCCGCCCCCGCCAGCCCGAAGCCGGCGGGCATGTCGCTGCCGATGGCCTGAAGCCTGTCTTGGCCGTCCGGGCCGTCGTCGCGGGGCACGGAAGCCCCGCGCGCAACAACCTCGGCGCCCGCACCGGCCCGCGCGGACGATCCCTAAGAATCACCCACGGCCCAGCCAACCACACGGCTACTTGGTGTTGGCGAAATACTCCGCGTTGATCTGCGTGAACTTCTGCCATTCCTCGGGCAGCTGGTCCTCCGCGAAGCACGCGTCCACCGGGCAGGCCTCCACGCACGCGTCGCAGTCGATGCACTCGTCCGGGTCGATGTAGAGCATCTCCGCGGCGTCGTACCCGGGCTCGTCGGGGGTGGGGTGGATGCAATCCACGGGGCACACCTCCACGCAGGAGTTGTCCTTGGTGCCGATGCACGGCTCTGCAATCACGTAAGCCATTCGTTTCCTTCTGAGTCGGGTTTGGCTGCTTGTGGAGAGACGGCAATACTAGCGGCGTCCGCCGCCTCTCCGGTAACCATGAGGCTCCGCCATCGGTCCCCATGCCGTACTCCGGGCTCCGCCATCGGTCCCCATGCCGTGCTCCGCTAGGTTGAGGCGTGATGCTGCTGCTGACCGGCGCCACCGGCCAGGTGGGTTCCGCGCTCCTGGGCCGCCTGCTCGCGGAGGGGACCCCGGTGCGCTGCCTCGTGCGAGACCCCCGCCGGCTGGGGGCGCGGCGGGTGCGGGTGCAGATCGCGCTGGGCGACCTCGCCGACCCCCCGTCGTTTCGCAACGCCATGCGGGGGGTGAACACGGTGGTGCACCTCGCGGCCTCGATCCGCGATCAGCCCCGGGGTTCGATCGAGGAGCTGAACGGGATCGCCACCTGGCGGATGGTGCAGGCCGCCGAGCGGGCGGGGGTGGAGCGGTTTCTGTTCTTCTCCGCCCTCGGCGCCTCCACCCACAGCCGCGTGCGCTTCCTGCGCGCCAAGGCCCTCGCCGAGCAGGCCGTGCAGGAGGCGGGGATGCACACCACCGTGCTCTCCCCCTCCATCGTGTACGCCCCCGGGGACCGCTGGCTGACGCTGCTGGAGCGCCTCGCCCTGCTGCCCCTGATGCCCGTCTCCGGGCGCGGCCGCGCCGTCTACCAGCCGCTCTGGGCCGAGGACGCCGCCGAGTGCGCGATCGGCGCCCTGCGCGCCGCCCGGAACGGGGCCGGGGGGGCGCGCCACGAGCGCTTCGAGCTCGCCGGCCCCCAGACCCTCAGCCACTCCGAGATCGTGCGCCTCGTGCTCAGCTCCCTCGGGCGCCGCCGCCCCCTTGTGCACGTGCCCACCCCGATCGTGCTCCGCGCCTTGCGCCTGCTGGAGGCCGGGGCGGGCACCCGGGCGTTCGCCACGTGGGATGAGGCGGAGTTGATGGAGGTCCCCATGATCTCCCCCCGCGGCTGCCTCGACGTGGAGCGCCTCGGCGTGCGGCCCCAGCCGATGGGGGCGGTGCTGGGTCCGCTAACCCACTCGATGTAGCGTTCCGTCGCAGAGCCTGGGTACAATCGTCAGCGACGGAAGGTGATGTGGTCTGGGACCACAAGCAGCTGATAACTGTGAGTCCGGGTCGCCCCCGGATGGAGTTCGATTCTCCCGCCTTCCGCCAAGATTCAGCTCGATCGGTGGCCGTTTGGTGAGAGCAAGCGCAAGGATCAGTGCGCTGGCGGGTCGCAACCGCCGTGCTTCTCGCGGCCACCGTCGAGCGGGTCGATCGAAGTCCAGCCCAGCCGAGTGCTACGATCTGCTGTGTTATCAGCTGTTTGGGGTCGCTCCCCGTCACCCGGCCCGCCTAACGGCGGGCCGAATCGTTAAAGCGCCGCCAACTCCGGCCGGCGCTCCGCCCAGGGGCGCGCGCCTTCCAGCTGGGTGGCCAGCGCGAGCAGCGTCGCCTCCTGGGCGGGGCGCCCCACGAGCTGGACCCCCAGCGGTAGGCCATCCTCGCCGTGGAACAGGGGCAGCGAGATCCCCGGCTGGCCGCTGGCGTTGAACACCGGGGTGAACGGGGTGAACAGGCCGGAGCGCGAGAACGTGGACATCGGGTCCGGCGCCGCCGTGTCGAGCGTCCCCAGCTCCAGCGGGCGCTCCGCGAGGGCGGGGGTGAGTAGCGCGTCGTAGGGCTCCAGGAACTCCACCAGCTGGCGGGTGAACGCCTGCAGCCTGACAGATGCCCCAAAGCCCTCGATCGCGTTCAGTTTACGAGCCAAGCAGAAGATCGCCCAGCTCATCGGC
>DATMPY010000099.1:0-6966 GCA_035566955.1 Solirubrobacteraceae bacterium
AGGAGGCGTGCCTGGATGACTGCCGCTACCTGCTCTCCTTCCTGCCCTCCAACAACCTTTCCACCGTCCCCCGCGTGCAGCCCACCGACGACCCCCAGCGGATGGACGAGACGCTCGACCACGTCGTCCCCGACAACCCCAACAAGCCCTACGACATGCGCGACGTGGTGCGCCTGGTCGTGGACGATGGGGAGTTCTTGGAGATCCACGAGCACCACGCCAAGAACATCGTCTGCGGCTTCGCCCGCATGGACGGGTGGACCGTGGGGATCGTGGGCAACCAGCCCAG
This sequence comes from Solirubrobacteraceae bacterium, assembly GCA_035566955.1. Classification (GTDB taxonomy): domain Bacteria; phylum Actinomycetota; class Thermoleophilia; order Solirubrobacterales; family Solirubrobacteraceae; genus Palsa-744. Next base: position 290 of record DATMPY010000099.1, read on the forward strand.
CCAGCTGGCGGGAGTGCTCGACATCGACGCCTCCGCCAAGGCCGCCCGCTTCGTGCGCACCTGCGACGCCTTCAACATCCCCCTGCTCACCTTCTGCGACGTCCCCGGCTTCCTACCCGGGACCGCCCAGGAGTGGGGCGGCATCATCCGCCACGGGGCGAAGCTGCTCTATGCCTTCGCCGAGGCCACCGTGCCCAAGGTCACGATCATCACCCGCAAGGCCTACGGGGGCGCCTACGACGTGATGTCATCCAAGCACCTCGGCGCGGACTTCAACCTCGCCTGGCCCACCGCCGAGGTCGCCGTGATGGGCCCCGAGGGCGCCGTCAACATCATCTACCGCCGCGACATCGCCAAGAGCCCCACCCCCGAGGAACGGCGCAAGACGCTGATGGACGACTACAAGGCGCGCTTCGCCAACCCCTACACCGCCGCCGAGCGCGGGTACATCGACGACGTGATCGTCCCCCACGAGACCCGCCCCCGGCTGATCACCGCGCTGCGGACGTTGCAGACCAAGCGCGAACCCAACCCCAAGCGCAAGCACGGGAACATCCCGCTTTAGGGCAGCGCCGCCCTCGCCGTTCCTACGCGTGGCCTGCGCCATCGCGCGTATCGCATATCGGCGCGCACCAGGGCTTGCCGGCCGTACGTCAGAGGTGACCGGGGTTTCGGTCCTGTTCCAGACCACGCGCGTGGCTGACGTCAATACGACAGACAAACCGGAAAAGCAACTACGTATCGCGACGACGCGTCCGCCCCCGCCGTTCGCCCAGCCGCAGCCACAGCGGGTAAGTGGCAAACAACAGCGCCGAGACGAGGTGCGTGCGCCGCCCGGCGCGGCGGTGGTCGAAGCGGAAGACCCCCGAGTTGAGCATCCAATCGCGCCCGCTGCGTGCGCGGCAGGCCTCCCAGAGTCGGCGCGTCCAGGGCCGGTCGAGATACAGCGAGATGCTGGTCGCCAGGAAGACCCCCGCGGTGGCCCTGCTCACGGCGCGTGCGGCGGGGGTGCGCTCGGGCATCAGCCGGCCGTAGGCGCGGCCGGTGGCGTACAGCCAGGGGGGGTCGATCAGGAAGGACATGGAAGAGCTCCTCGGCCATCGTTGGGTTTCGGTACCTACATGGGAGTGTCGGTCACCGGGAGAATGTCGGGCACCGGGGGAGTGTTGGGCACCATCCGGCCCAGCAGATGGTAGGCCAGGCGGGTGGCGAGCGCCATGATCGTGATCTGGGGATTGACCCCGAGGGAGCTCGGCATCACGCTGCCGTCGGCGACATGGAGACCCTCGACGCCGTGCACGCGCAGGTCGGGGTCGAGCACGCCGCGCGCGGGATCCGCATTGGCGCGGGCGGTCCCGAGCGGGTGGAAGGCCATCAGCTTCAGATCGCGCGCGCGGGCACGCTCGGGGGCGACGCCGGGGGGCAGCGGCAAGTAGACCTCACGGGCACCGGCGGCCCGGAAGAGCTGCTCCATGCGGGCGAGGCCGGCGCGGAACTTGGCCACGTCGTCCTCGACGAGGTCGTAGCGGATCAAAGGCGGCGCGCGCCACATGCCGCGCCTGTATCTCATCCGGCCCCTTCGCGGCGAACCGGGTGTGGGGGCTCCGATCACGCGCACGCTTCCGCGGGAACTGTCGCTGACCATCAGCCCGAACTGCGCCAGGTGCCGGTAGTTGGCCATCGCCGCGGCGTGGCGGGCTCCGGTGAGGGGCAGCGCGAGCGCGGCGTACGCAGGCGGCCCGGCGACCCCCTCGAACATGATGCCCTCGGAGGCGAACTCATCCACGTAGAAGCTCTGGGGCACGCCGCGGGCCATGTCCACCACCTCGTCCATCAGGGCGAACGCGGCGGTGGCGGGGTGCAGCACGAGGTTGCGCCCGAGCTGCCCCGAGGCCGCCCCCAGGCCGCTGCGGGCAAGCAGCAGCGGGGTATGGACAGTCCCCGCGGCCACCACGACGTGGGGCGCGCGCACCTCCAATTGCCCCCCAAGAGTGCTTTCTTCGGCCGCCATGCGGTCCCTGACCAGATCGCTCATGTCGCCCACGTCGGTGTCGTCCCCGCCCACACCCCCCCTGCCCGCATCCCTCCTGCTGGAGCCGCCGCTCACGAGTCGCGCATCGGCCCCAAGCCGCGCCCGAACCCCCAGCGCGCGCCCCCCCGCGACGAGGATGCTCCGCACGTCGGCACCGGTGAGGATCGTGGCGCCGGCGGCTTCGGCCCGGGGCAGGTAGGTGATGCCGGTGTGCTGCTTGGCGGAGGTGGGGCAGCCGAAGGCGCACACCCCGGAGCCGACGCAGCCGCGGGCGTTGCGGCGCAGATAGCCGTGCGACCAGCCCAGCCGCTCGGCCCCACGGCGCGCGACGGCGGCGTTGGCCCCGGCCAGCTCGGGGGTCACCTCGGCGACGGAGAGGGCGCGTTCGACCCGCGCGAAGCAGCGATCGAGCTCGCCCTCGTCGAGCTCGAGCCCGTGCTCGCTGCGCCAGCGCTGAAGCACGTGGGCCGGCGTGCGAAAACAGGTGCCGGAGTTGACGAGCGTGGTGCCCCCGAGACCGCGGCCGAGCGGGAGCAGGACGGGGGGAGCGCCGAGCGTCACCGTCTGGCCTCCGTCGCGGTAGAGGCGGGCCATCATCTCCATGGGCTGCGCGGTGAAGCCGTCGGGGTCGTGGCGGGCGCCCTGCTCGAGCACCACCACGCGCGCTCCGCCCTCGGCCAGCTCGGCGGCGAGGACCGCCCCGCCGGCCCCGGCCCCGATCACGCAGACGTCGGCGTCGAGCGTGCGGGTGGGACTCACGGGCAGGCACCCCGGACGGGGTGACACGGGCGGCGAGCCGCTGGGTACGGTGGGCTCACGGCCGCCCCTCGGCGCGGCGCAGGGCGCGCCCCCGGGCGACGACAGCGGCGGCGTCCCACCCAAGCGCATGAGCAAGGGCGGGCTCTTCGAAGCGAGCCATGGCAAGCATCGAGTTGGCGAGCTGGTCGGCAGGGGCGAGGCGCCTGAGCAGCGCGACCCCGCGGGGGCGCCGGCCGAGCGCGACCAGGATGCGGAGCCCCGCGCGTTGGGGCCACGGGGCGGCGGCGAGGAAGCCGTCGAGCGCCTGAGACACCTGGCGAGCGTATCAGCGCCCTGGCCATCCAGCCAGCAATACTTTTGGGACCACCCTGAGGCTCTCTGACGCGATCGAGACGCGCCCCGCCAACGCCCCGAGGCAATCGAGGGGCACCACCGACGTTCCGACGCGATCGAGAGGCACCCCACCGACTCCCTGAGGTTATTGAAAGGCGCCCCTACACTGTGGGGCCAGCATGGTGAATCGTCGCCCGCAGCTGGAGCTGATCGCACCATCGGCCTCCCCCCACGAGGCGGCGGCGATCGTGGCGGCGCTGGAGCGGTTCATGAGAGACACCGCGCCCCAGCTGGCGCCGGCGGCGGAGCGTCGGGACCTGTGGACGCGGCTGGCGATGCTCGAAGGGGTGGGACGCGAGGACGAGTGGCCGTCGGACTGGGGCGATCCGCACCCCTGGGAATGAGCTGGATATCGCCCACCCCGCGCGCCTGTGAGCAGGAATTTCACAGGCGCTGTCTCTGAGTCCTGGATAAATACCCGAAAGTCGCTAGCCTTTAGGGCCAAATCGCGTCGTAGGCCGATCACCAGCAGAGCAGCCCGAGCAGGAAGCCCAGCAACCAGCAGCCCGAGAAGGCCGGATCAGGAGGTCTCGTCGATGGAGTCAGCCACCGTACCCCCCGCACCGCGCGGCACCCTGGAGGACCCGGAGGTCCTGCAGAACGTGCCGGGCCATGTGATCCCGATCCTGCAGCGGGAGTTCGACGACTTCAAGACGGAGGCAACGAAATTCCTGGAGGGGCAGACCCCGGAGGACGAATTCATCAAGTTCCGCCTCAAGCAGGGGGTGTACGGGCAGCGCCAGCCGGACGTGCAGATGATCCGCGTGAAGCTGCCCTTCGGGGGGATCACCCCGGAGCAGCTGGAGAAGTTCGCGGACGTGGTGGAGAAGTACGTGCCGCTGAACAAGGGCCACATCACGACGCGCCAGAACATCCAGATGCATCACATGCCGCTGCCGGACGTGGAGAAGGCGATCCGAGAGCTGGGCGAGGCGGGGCTCTCGAGCCGCGAGGGTTGCGGCAACACGATGCGCAACGTCACGGGCGACCCGTGGGCGGGGGTGGCCACGGACGAGCTGTTCGACCTGACCCCCTACGCGGGGGCGTACGTGCGCTACTTCGTGCGCCACCCCACCACGCAGGCGATGCCGCGCAAGGTCAAGACCTCCTTCGATGCAAGCCCGCAGGACCGGGCGATCAGCGGCATCCACGACATCGCGTTCCGGGCGCGCCTGCGCGAGATCGACGGCCGCGGCGAGGTGCGAGGCGCACAGATGCTGGTGGGTGGGGGAACGTCGATCATGCCGCGCAAGGCGCAGGTGCTGTACGAGTTCGTGGAGCTCGACAACGGGGAGTACCTGCGGGCGACGGAGGCGGTGATGCGGATCTTCGACCGCCAGGAGTGGCTGCGGGCCAACCGGGCGCGGGCGCGGATCAAGGTGTTCGTTGACAAGTACGGGATCGACGAGCTGCGCCGCCAGGTGGAGGAGGAGTTGCAGGGGGAGTGGGTCTCCGAACGGGACTTCTCGGTGGAGGGCCGGCTGTTCCTGGACGACGAGCGCGAGAGCGCGCCGGCGCCGCCGGCCGCATCCGGGAGTCCCAACGGGGATGTCTCTGAGTTCGAGCGCTTCCGGGCAGCGAATGTGCGGTCCCAGCGCCAGGAGGGCTTCGTGACGGTGGAGGCAAAGGTCACCCGGGGGGACCTCACCCCGGAGCAGTTCCGCGGGCTGGCGGCAATCGTGCGGGAGTACTCGGGGGGCTACGCGCGCACGACGGTGCAGCAGAACCTGGTGCTGCGGTGGGTGCGGGAGGAGAGCGTGTACGACGTGTGGCGCGCGCTGAGCGAGCTGGGCCTGGGCGACGCGGGCTCACGGGAAGTCAACGACGTGGTCTCCTGCCCGGGGACGGACTCGTGCAAGCTGGGGATCACAAGCTCGATGGGCCTCAACCAGGCGGTGCAGGAGCGAATCGAAGCGATGAACATCTCCGACCCGCTGACGCGTGCGATCCACATCAAGATGAGCGGCTGCCCCAACGGATGCGGCCAGCACCACGTGGGCGCGATCGGGTTCTACGGGGCGTCGATCAAAGTGGGGGAGCACACGATCCCGGCGTACATCCCCCACGTGGGTGGAGTCTTCGAAGGCGGGGACGTGCAGTTCGGCCAGCGCCTCAAGCTGCGCCTGCCGGCCAAGCGGATACCCGATGCGATCGAGCGGTGGTTGCGCCACTACGAGTCCACGCGCGAGCAGGACGAGGCGTGGGGGGCGTTCGTGGAGCGGGTGGGCACGCCGGAGTTGGAGGGGCTCGTGAAGGACCTCTCGCTCCCGGTGGAGTTCGGCATCGAGACGATGGGCCAGTTCATCGACTGGAACCGCGACGTCCCGTTCCAGGTGATCCGGGGAGAGGGCGAGTGCGCGGTCTAACAAAGAGCGAGGGGCCCAGCTCGCCGGCCTCCGGCCGGCTGCGCCACCCTCTTGGCGACACCACGACCGCCCCGGCCACCCGTGCGCCTGCCGACCCCAACCCGGCGCAGAGTCCGACGGGTCCCGACCCGGCGGGGAGCCTGACGGCAACATTGCGCGAGGCGGCGACCCGCCACGGTGGCGGGGCGGTGCTGCTGTGCTCCTTCCAGAAGGAGGAGTCGGTGCTGATCGACGAGCTGCTGCGAATCGAAGGCCCACCCACGCAGGTGAGGATCGTGACGATCGACACCGGGGTGCTGTTCGAGGAGACGCTGAAAACCTGGCGGGCGTTCGAGGAGCGCTTCGAGATCGCGGTGGAGGTGTTCGACGCCAGCGCCCCGGAAGGCGAGGAGTGGACTGGCCCGGAGCACTGCTGTTCGGTGGCGAAGGTGGCGGCGCTGGAGCGCTCCCTGGAGGGTGCGGAGGGCTGGATCACGGGCATCCGCCGCGAGCAGGGCCCAACGCGCGAGCAGACGGAGCCGATCGAACGCGACGAGGGACGGGGCCTGTGGAAGTACAACCCGCTGGCGTTCTGGACGGAGAAGGATCTGTGGCGCCGGATACACGAGCGCAACCTGCCGTACAACCCGCTGCACGATCATGGATACGCATCGATCGGGTGCGAGCCATGCACCCAGCCGGGGAGCGGCCGCGAGGGCCGCTGGGTGGGAACGGAAAAGACCGAGTGCGGACTGCACGTAGAGGCCGTGCGATGAACGAGGAGGAAGCATGTACGGTGGGGCTGGAGCGACGATGAGCGTGGCGGCACGTCCGCAGCTGAGCCATCTGCGGGCGCTGGAGAGCGAGGCGATCCACGTGATGCGCGAGGTGGCGGCGGAACTGGAGCGCCCGGTGCTGCTGTTCAGCGGGGGCAAGGACTCGATCGTGCTGCTGCGCCTCGCGGAGAAGGCGTTCCGCCCGGCGCCGTTCCCGTTCCCGCTGATGCACGTGGACACGGGCCACAACTTCCCGGAGGTGATCGAGTTCCGCGACCGGCGCGTGGCGGAGCTCGGCGAGCGGCTGATCGTGGCGAGCGTGCAGGAGTCGATCGACAACGGGCGAGCTGTCGAGGAGACGGGCCCGCGTGC
>DATMPY010000100.1:0-7820 GCA_035566955.1 Solirubrobacteraceae bacterium
CCCGGCCGTTCCGTTCGCCCCCGCCGTTCCGCCTGCCCCGGCCGTTCCGCTCGCCCCGCCGGTGAACATGGCGCGCAGCGCGTTGCGTGCGCAAGGGGTGGGCTCGCTCTCGAGCACCGCGTGCCCGGTGTTGGGCACCACCAGCAGGTGCGCGTCGGGAATCTGCGCGGCGAGCGCGCGGGCGTTGGCGGTGGGGGTGCGCAGGTCGTCGGCGCCGCTAAGAATCAGGGTGGGAACGTTGGGCATGGTTTCCGGCACGACCGGGGGCGCAGGGGTGGCGAAGGGCCAGAAGGCGCACGTGCGGAGCTCGTCGAAGTTGAGCATGTTGGCGGGGGCGAAGGGCGCGGTCGCGCTCGCGGGCAGGGCGTCGATACGGGCGCGGGCCTGGGCAATGCGTTCGTGGGGGCTCGCGGAGCGGTTCCAGGGGAAGGCCTGCTCTTCGCAGGTGGTGGCGTAGTAGAGCGGAGCGTCGATGCTTTCGCCTTCTCCGCCTTCGCCTCCGCTTGCCCGCGCAACCAGTCGTGCCAGTGGTGCGGTGTCGCCACGGACGGCGGCGCGGATCGCGGTGGGGAATTCGGCGCGCAGGATCGGATCGAAGTCGCCCGCGAGCAGGATGCTGAGCAGCCCGCCCGAGGAGACGCCGACGTTGTGGGGATGGCCGTGGCCATCGATCACGCGGCCGTTGAGAGAGCCGCCGCCCATGCGCCGCACGACCTGCGCGAGGTCGCCCACGGGGTTGGGCGTGATTCCCGCGCACTGGCGATGGGCGCACAGCTGGCGCAGGATGCGGGGTATGGCGGCGAACGTGGTCCGGTCGAGCGGTTCGGGTCCGGCGGGGGGGACGACGGAGTCGAGGATCAGCGCTTCGACGTGCTGGGGGAACGCCTGGGCGTACTCCTCGGCGACCTTGGTCCCATAGGAGGTGCCCCACAGGACAAGCTTTTCGTAGCCCCCGGCGCGGCGGATTGACTCGATGTCGGCGACGCTGTCGAGCGAGGTGTAGAACGCCCGTTCGGGCCCGATCTGGTTGGCGCACGATGTGATCAGCTGTCCGCCGGTGCGGTAGGAGAAGGGCTGTTCGAAGCCGTGGCAGGAGAGGGGGTGGGAGTAGCCGGTGCCGCGCTGGTCGAAGACGATCAGATCGCGCGTGGAGAGGATCGGGCCGAGCGCTTCGGCGAAGTCTTCGGCGAACGGGATCGCCGACTGCCCGGGACCCCCGGCGAGCGCGACCACCGCGGAGTTGGCTTCCCCCACGGGCGCGCGGCGGCGGCGAATGGCGAGCGTGACGCTCCCGGCCGACAGGGCCCCGGAGGGGTCGAGCGGAACAGTGAGGTGCGCGCAGGCGAATTCGTTGCTGCCGGGGCACGGCCCGTAGGCGATCTGTGCCCCGCCCGCCCCCGCGGGGGCGGGTAGTGCGCAAGCGAAGATGGTGGGGGCCGCCAGGAAGAGGACGGCGAGCTTCCGGACGGATGATCGCACCAATTGGAATCTAGCCGATCGGGTGAGACGATGCGCTGCACGATCGGCAAAGACGGTGCGCTGCATGGGGTTCCGCGGCCCTTGCTCCACCGCTCGGCTCTGCGATTCGATCCCTCTGTGTCTCCACCTCCTCTGTTCCACCGCCCCCTCCTCTGTTCCACTTCCCCGCTCCGTGCATGTGTGTGTGCGCGCGTTGGCCTGTCCGTGTGTGTGTTGGCCTGTCCGTGTGTTGGCCTGTCCGTTCGAGGTCCGCTCGGGTAGGGTCTGTGCCGAATGGATGGTGTCCGCCAAACGGTGACGGCCCCGGGCGCACCGGCGGCGATCGGCCCATACAGCCACGCGGTGCGGGTCGATCTGCGCACGGGGGAGCTGCTGTTCTGCTCGGGCCAGATCCCGCTGGACCCCGACACGGGGGAGCTGGTGGGGGAGACCGCGGGGCAGCAGGCACGCCGCTGCCTGGAGAACCTCGAAGCGGTGTGCCGAGCAGCGGGGAGCACCCTGGGGAGCGCGGTGCGGGTGACCATCTACATGACCGACCTGGGGCGCTTCGGGGAGGTCAACGAGGTGTACGGGGCGTTCTTTGGGGCGGACCCCCCGGCGCGGGTGACGGTGGGGGTGGCGGCGCTGCCCAAGGGGGCGCTGGTGGAGATCGACGCGGTGGTGGCGCTTGGGTCGAGCGTTGCGGGGCGCTCTGAGCCGCGGCGCGCCGAGCCGGGCGGGGTGTCGAGCGAGCAGCGGTCCACGTTGCCCCCCCGGCCTCCGTCGCCTGTGCCCGCTGACCCGGAGCACGCATATCACGTGGAGCTGCGCCACTTCCCGCGCAACGTGTGTCGCTTCAACCTGGGTGGGGAGGAGCTGCGGGCGGCGGTGCTGGAGCCGTGGGTCGCCGACCGGCCGTTCGAGTTGGGGGACCTCAAATGGGACCCCCGCCAGGCACGGCTCACCGTGTTGGAGGGGCCCCGAATCCCCCCCGATCAGCTCTCCATGGGCCGGGGCTGGCGCACCGCCCAGCGGGAGGGCCGCGACGTGACCGAGCAGCTGCTGGCTGCCACCGCGGGGGCCCGGAGAGCCTGAGGGGTCGCCGGGGCGACGCGGGGCGCAGCAGACTCGCCGCTACACTTCGCTACCCACTTGGTGGGCGTAGCTCAGCTGGTAGAGCTCCGGGTTGTGGTCCCGGCGGTCGGGGGTTCGAGTCCCCTCGCTCACCCCTCAAGAAATCCCTGCTACGGCAGTGATTTTTTGTATTATGGACCATCTTGGATAGAGTCGAGATGGTCAGGTGCAAACGAAAGTGCAAACATGCGGTGCAGGTCGTGAGTCCCCCAGCTGGGCTGGGCGGCGCCGTGCGGCCTCGACACTGCGGCGCGGGCGCCCTAGACTGAGACACCATGAGCGCCCAGGCACACCAGGCGGCGCCGCGCGAGCAGGAGTTCTCGGCGTGGCTGGACGACGACTTCTCGGTTCACGTAGCCATCAAGTACGAGCACGGCCAGTGGTATGCGCTGCTGCTGGAGTTCGATATCACCGGCTGCGGAGGCACGAGGGGCGCGGCCGTGCAGGACAGCTTCGAGCTGCTGGGGAGCTACCTGCAAGCCTACTTCGAGGATGGCGCGTCGTTCGCCGACGCGATCCGCCCGGTCCCGTGGCGTCTGCGGGCACGGATCGCGGTCGAGTCGATGATCGGGCGCCCGCTCAGGGGCCTCTCGCTCCGGCTCCCGCTGGCGAGCGAGAGCACCTACACGTTGCCCCCCGGACTGCTGCGCTTCGCCCACTGACCGGCCGTTGACCGTTGGGTCGCGGGCCACAACTCAAGCGCGGCCCGTTCACGGCCAAGGACGTCAAGAAGGCCCTCAAAGCCGACGGCTGGGTGTCGAAGAGCGGCGGCAAGCACCAGACCGTCTGGACGCACCCCGCCAAGCCCGGCAAGTTCGCAGTGTCCGAGAGCTGGACCGCGCTGCGCGCCTGGGACCCGATCCTGAAGGGCATGGTCCGCACCTGCGGGATCGACAAGGAGCGGCTTCTGCGGCTGCTCAACGGGCTCGACGACTGAGCCTCGCTGGGTTCGTCGCGGCTTGTAGCGCTGGTCCCCAAAACAAAGTTGCCCCAGGTATTACCCCAGGGCGTGGTCGAGACCAGAGTCGCTTATAGGCGATCCGACCTCGTGCCTTGCATGATAGGCGATTCCAGACCCGCAGAGGGCGCGCCGTTTGCGTGTGGCCTCAGCTTGCAGCTCCGAGGCTCTGTGGTGGGCCGTCTGAGCTGGCCCACCGTGCTCTACCCGATCGTCAGCTCCGGCTGCGAAAGCCGTGCTTCTTGCACGGCTGCCCACTCTGCGTGTGTGAGCTCGATATGGCTTGGGCGGATAAGTCCCTTTCCGGGGAGTATGTCACCTGCCCGGACACCCCAGATGATGTGGCGAGACCACGCCACGGGAATCTCAAACCGCCAGTCCCACTCCGTGTATCTCGATGGCGACCAGGTGCCTGCAACGATACCGTCGAGCAGCAGCTCGTTGGACGGTCCGGCCATCCTGGCAACGACTGGCGTGCCGATCGGGAGGTCCGCTTTGCTGTTGCAGAGCCAGATTCGCTCCTCTTGGTGCCAACGGGCCGTCTTCTCGGCTTCCTCGGCCTTCGATTTCCCGCCCCCGATGATGAGCATCTGTGCGTATGTCAAGACGATCCTCCAGATCCGGATATAGGGCACTCTATAGCCAGGGCTCGTCCTCCGCGCCACGGCTGTTCTTGCGCCTGCCAAGCAGGCGCAGCCCACACACAGACTGATGACGGAACTGCAAGTCACGGTCGATCGTCCGCCGCTCCCCGACCAGGCTTCGCCTGGTCGGGGGCCCCGAACGCGGCGGAGCGCAGTCCCCCGGCCCCCGCCGGGCGGGCAGGGTAGCACCCCCTGTCAACCCACAAGGGGTGTGACAGGGCGTGCGCGGGCGCCGTGCCGGGAGCCGACCGACTGCTCGATCGACGGAGAGGGTCCGGCGGCGTGTCCCCGCTGGTGGTGCCGCAGCTCCGCGCTGTCGCGATCCTCTCGCGCCGCCGTCACCGACTCCGCGCCGTATCCCAGTGCTCGACCCGCGCGCTCACCACGCGACGATCGACCACCCGCGCTCACCCAAGCTCCGCTCGGGTCTCGCCCACGCCTCGCCTCCCGCGATGCATCCGCCGCGTCCTGCTTCCCCTCCAGCCGCGCCTCTACACCCACGGCAAGGCCACCCCGCCGCTCGGCTCCGCTACGCTCCGCCTCACGGCACACAGTTGCACCAAAGGGTGCTTGTTTTGCGATTTCCCTCTCGATGCTCTCGATTCGAACACGGTTTCGGCCTCTTGCGCAGCGTCCGCAGCGCCCGCTACCCTGTAGCGCATGACCACGACGCAGGAGGCATATCAGCCGAACAACGGCGGACAGGACCACGAGCCGGTGACACGGGTGATCCGCGCCAGTGTCGCGCCCGCCACCTGGCGCAGGCTGCGCGTACGGGCGGCGGAACGGGACCAGCCGATGACGGAGTACATCGGCGCGATCCTGGAGCGCGAGGCTGACGCAGAGAGGTGATGAGGATGCCAGCGAAGCCCGCGAAGACCAAGGCGCCTGCCAAGCCGAAGCCCGTGAAGACGACCACGCCAGGGGTCTACAAGCGCGGCAGTCGCTACATGATCGTCTACCGCGTGGACGGCAAGCAGAAGTACGAGAGCTTCAGGACGCTCGATGAGGCTCGCCGCGCGAAGGCAGCTCGCACCGCCGACATCGCCCGCGGCGAGTTCGAGGAGCGCTCCCGGACCACGCTGCACGAGTACGCAAGCGCGTGGATCAAGCGCTACCAGGGCCGTGGCCGTCGTGGGTTCCGCGACCAGACCCGCGAGGAATACGAGCGGATGCTCGAGGCGTACGCGTTGAAGTTCTTCCCTGCCCGGATGAGGCTAACGGAGGTCACGCCGTCCAAGGTCGCGGAGTTCGTCGCGTGGCTGTGCGAGCAGACGAAGCCCGCGCCGACAAAGGACGCCCCGGACCGGCGCGAGCCGCTGTCGGACAAGACGATCCGCAACGTGATGGGGCCGCTCCGCGCGTGCCTGGCGACCGCCACGCGGGAGGGCCTGATCCGCTCCAACCCCGCGCGGGACGTGGACCTGCCGCACCGGCCGACCGCAGAGGACACCGAGGATGAGGAGGTCAGGGCGATGAGCCGCGAGGAGCTGACGACGCTGCTCTCGCTCGCCCCGGAGCGCTCGCGGGCACTCTTCTGGTTCTTGGCCGCGACGGGCCTGCGGATCAGCGAGGCCATCGCCCTGCAGTGGCGCCACCTGGAGCTGGAGGGCTCCAGTCCGCACGTCAAGGTCCGCCGCGGTGTCGTGCGTGGCCGTCTCGGGCCACCCAAGAGCCGTCACGCCCGCCGGGAGGTCCCGCTGGACCCTGTGCTCGCCCTGGTGCTCCGCGAGCGACGTAGGGGCAGCGAGTGGCCCGGGGAGGACGATCTGGTGTTCCCGGCGACCAACGGGGCCTACCTGCACGTCGGCAACACCCGCCGCCGGGTGCTGAAGCCTGCCGCGGAGGAGGCGTGCCTTGAGTGGGTTGGGTTCCACACCTTCCGGCACACCTGCGCCTCCCTGCTGTTCGCGGAGGGCCGCAACGCGGTCCAGGTGCAGCGGTGGCTCGGGCACCACTCGGCGGCGTTCACGCTCTCCACCTACGTCCACCTGCTCGACGGCGACATTGGCGAGCCGCTGGCCTTGAGCCCGGAGCCCGCCGAAAGTGCAAACAAAGTGCAAACAGCCACCACACCATTTGACACCACAACGGCCGACGGCCTAGAGGCGAATCGTCAGCAATAGAGCGAAATCGATGGGTTCCACGACACCCCACAACACCACCGGATAGGGTTGTGGTCCCGGCGGTCGGGGGTTCGAGTCCCCTCGCTCACCCTCCTAAAATACCTGCAAATAGGCGTGTTTTCAGATTGTAACGGTCTGATACAAGCGGCTCAGGGTACCAATGGGGTACCAAACTTCATAGTAGTGCTCCCTGGCATGAGCCTCCCGGTGGCGAGGACGGTCTGGGTCGTCGTTTCCCGCTGACCATCAACGCAACCTGACCCGACGCACGGGCCGCGTCCGTTCGACCCGGTCATTCGGGGACAACGAGGGCGCGGAGGCAATAACGTCGGTGCTCGCCGGTAGCGTCACGATCGTGTCATCGTTTGCTCTCCAGGCGTGGCAAGGAACTCGTAGCGGCCAGCTCGACGAGCTGGACTTGGCCCATGGCGCCGTCTGTGGCACAGGCCCGGGAAGGCGCTATGCAACCCGACAGCTCAACCACGCATACGCGGTGGCGATCGCATCGCAGTTTCAGGGCTTCTGCCGAGATTTGCACAGCGAGTGCGTTGACGTGGTTGCCAACGCGATCCACTCGGTGGGCGAATCCGGCGCGATGAACAGCTCGGCCATCGCCGACATCGCACTGACCGCCCTGACCCGTAACCGTCAGCTCGACCGGGGCAATGCCAGCCCAGGCAGCATCGGTGCGGATTTCAAGAGCTTCGACCTCGACATCTGGGATGCCGCAAACCAACTCGACGCTCGCACGGCGATCCGGTCGAGGCGGTTGGAGCAACTGAACATCTGGCGCAACGCGATCGCCCATCAAGATTTTGACTTCACGCGACACCAGCGAGAGGTGCTCGCGGGCGCCACCAGACTCGTGCTGGGCGAGGTGCGGGCTTTCCGATCGTGCTGCAACCGGTTGGCGGTGACGCTCGACAGGGTCCTCGCCCGCCACGTGGAGTCAATCGTTGGCGGAAGGCCCTGGTGATACCGTTGATAAAGCAATGAGCCCCACAAGCGCACATCAAAGGCAACGTCGCGGAACGCCCAAGGTCGGCTCAATCGTCGGTGTCCGCATGGGCCGTGAGGTCAAGCGTGCTCGCGTCATCGAGGATCGTGGCAATATCGGTGCTGGCGGCCGGCGCATCGTGCGCGTCGAGATCGACCACGACTCGTCATTCGACGACGAGCCCACGCGCTTTGAGCGACCGGTGGAGTGGCTGCTGGACGCTCCAGCCTGAGCGCTGGCATAGGGGGCTGCAGGCCCCGGTCCCGAGGGGCCATCATCAATAGAGCATTCTCGATCAGTTTCCGCTATGGCAACCGTCAGCGACGGTGGATGGTGGGCAGGGTGGCGTGGGGTGGCACATGGGTGGGGTTGTCTTGTCTGTGGGACTCCGGCCGACTTCGCTTCGCTCGTCGGCCTACGCCCCAAACCCCGCGAGGCGCGATGTAGACTGCGACGTATCAGATCATGTGCTAGCGTGTGTGCCTGTGATGCTTATTGTTGAT
>DATMPY010000101.1:0-9964 GCA_035566955.1 Solirubrobacteraceae bacterium
AGCCGTCGTTGAGGTGGCGCGAGGTGAACGAGCGGTCCACGTCGAGCAGCTCGATCGCGTGCTGGAGCTCCGTGCGGAACGCCTTGACCTGGATCGGATCCTCGCGCTTGGCGTTGATCGCCATCCGCAGGAAGTTCGCCACCGACACCCCCGGGATCGCCACCGGGTACTGGAAGGCGAGGAACAGGCCCGCCTTCGCCCGCTCGTGCGGCTCGGCCTCGGTTATGTCCTGGCCCTTGAACATGATCGCCCCCTCCGTCACCTCGTACGTGGGGTGGCCCAGCAGGGTGTTGGCGAGCGTGGACTTGCCCGAGCCGTTGGGGCCCATCAGCGCGTGCACCTCCCCACGGTCCACGCTCAGATCGACGCCTCTGAGGATCTCGCGCTCCTCGATGCGCACGTGCAGGTTGCGTATCTCCAGGTCGGCCATGGTCTCCTTCGGGTTCAGGCGGTGGATGCGATCGACTGCTTGGGGGTGCGGCTGGAAGTCGTTGCCCCCCCGCCGGGGCTCTGCCTGGCGGCGGGCGGGGGTGCCGGTGTGCTGGGGGCCAGCGGCAGCTGCGCCGTCGGCACGGGGCGCTCGCCCGCCGCGCCCGCGACGCCCGCCAGCAGGTCTGCGAGGGTGGTCTCCATCAGGGTGCTCACGATTGCGAAGCGCACCCGGGTCCACAGGAGCTTCGTGGGACACACTTTGGATTCGGTGCCCACCAGCCCTCCCGCCCCCCCGGACTCCCGCGAGCAAACGACGCTGCCGTCGGATCCCAGGGAGATGCACTCGATTGGCGCGATCGAGCCCTCCAGCGCCTCCACCACCTCCGCCATCGTGATCTCGCCTGGCGCGCGCGCCAGTATGTAGCCCCCGCGCGAGCCCCGCCGACTGTCGATCAGGCCGGCCTTGCGCAGCCGCGCCACCAGGTGCTCCAGGTAGGCCAGCGGCAGCCCGTCGCGCTCGGCGATCTCCGCGAGCGGCACCACCGGCTCCTCGCCCGCTGGACTCTGCGCCGCCCGCTGTGCCAGGGCGACCATCACGCGCACGCCGTACTCGGCCTTGGTTGAGAACATCATCGCTCGAATACCTACCTCGGGGGTAGGATATCAGCGTTCAGGGGCCGCTTGGTCCCACGCCCTCCACGAGGCCCCGTGAGCTGTCGGCTATTCCGCCCTTGAGTCCTTCCGCCACATCGACGAGCTGCGCAGGGCTCCACGAGGCCCCGTGAGCTGTCGGCTATTCCGCCTCCAGCCTGCCGATGTCGTGCGCGAGCGCTTCGGGGGTGAGCTGTTCGACGGGAAACTCCACCCGTCTGCCCCCCGTCCTGTCGAGCAGCAGGACGAACGTGGCGCTTTCATACGTGCTCGCGCCGGCGCTTGCGGGCACCACTCCGTAGGCGCGCCACACCGCGCGCAGCTGGGCCGGGGTACCCGTCAGGTACTCGAGACGCCCCGTCAGCGAGGTCTCCCGCAGGAACGCCCGCACATGCGCCGGGGTGTCCCCGGCGGGGCTCACGCTGATCGCGAGTGCGGGAATTGGTTGTCCCCCCACCCGCTGGTGGGGGACCCGCGGGTGGGGCTCCGACTCCAATTCATCCAGGGCTCCGCGGATCTGCTGGGCGATCAGCGGCGCGGTGGTCTTCGAGGCGGTGTACAGGAACGCCAGGATCACCACCCGGCCGCGCAGGTCGCGCAGCGAGACCCGCCGCCCGTACTGGTCGGTGAGCGTGAATTCGCGTGGGGGCTGGTTCGCCGGCAGGAGTGCCCCGTAGTACCCCGAGGCGGAGGGGCCGCCCGTCGAGGGAGCTTCTCCGGAGCCGTCCTCCGAGCCGCCCGCGTGGCTGGAACCGCCCGAACCGCAGCCCGACAGGCCCGCGAGTGCCAAGGCCGTGGCGGCGAGTGCCGTGAGGAAGGTAGGGGTGCGCCTGCGGCGGGGGGGCATCGGGCGCCACACAGCGTAGAGACACACCACCGAGTGGGAGACACTGCGTGACGATTGGTTGGCCCCCGTGACGATTTGGTCGGCCCCCGGAGTGAAGTAGGAGCTTGTCCTCCCAGGCCGCCCCGCGCAGGCGGCCTGGGCAGAGGGCCGAATCGGCGCCGCGCCGCCTCATTCCGGGGGCGGATAAGGACGCGTAGCCCGGTGAGCGGTATCTTTTGGCGTCCCTGGCAGACGGACTCACGCAAGAGGTGCTCCAAACGTATGTGCGTAGCGTGCTGCCCCGGCGTCGCCGCGCTAGCGCGTGGGGTGCTGGGCAACTTGGCGGTCCCGGCGTTCGCCCCGGCGGTCGCGCCCGCCGACGGCGCGTGGGGGGCCTCCGGTGAGGATGAGCCTGGGCGTGCGGTGATCCTGCGGGGCGGGCCGATCCTCAGCATGGATGATGCCAATCCGGTCGGGGAGGCGATCGCGATCCGGGGCTCCACGATCGTCGGGGTGGGCTCCCTCACGGATGTCAAACGCCACTACACCCCCGGCACCGAGATCGTTGATCTCAAAGGACGTGCTGTGCTGCCGGGGTTCGTGGAGCCGCATGTGCGGCTACTCGAGAGCGCGCTATCCGGATCTGCCAACCCAACCGGATCTGCCAACCCAACCGGACCTGCCAACCCAACCGGACCTGTCGACCCCACCGGACCCGTTCCCACAGGAACCATCTCCACCGGAACTGCCTCGACCGAGCCCGTACCCACCGGATCCGTCTCCACCGGCCCCGCCCAGCCCGGGGAGACCCCCTCGCTCTTCGAGCGGGACCCCAACAGGGTCGCGGAGCTCCTCGCGGGCACGCTACGCGAGCTTGCTGCTCGCGGCTGTACCACGGTGTACGACCCTGCCATCGGCCTGCATGGAGGGACAGCCGAGCACGAGCTGCTGCGCTCCCTCGCCTACGCCGCCGACGCCCCACTGCGCGTGCGCGGGGCGTTCACGCCGGGGCTTGCCGCCGAGCTCGGCGCGGTCCCCGGCGGGGGTGACGAGCGCTACGACGTGGTGGGAATTTCTCTGCGGGCCGATGGCTCCATCCAGGACTTCGCGGCGGCGCTCGAGGAGCCCTACCTGAACGGGCGCCCGAGCGGCGCCCTCGAGTACGGGGAGGCGCAGCTGCGCGATGCGATGAGCGCTTGGCATCGCGCCGGGTGGCAGCTGCTCGTGCAGGCCAACGGGGAGCTCGCCGTCGAGCAAGCTCTGCGCTGCTACGAGACAATCCTTGGGGAGAATCGACCCCCCGCCGAGGAGACGGCGCGGGTGCGCCACCGTATTGAGGGCTTCACCCTTGCCGGCGATGAGCAGGTCTCAAGGGCTGGGGCGCTCGGCCTTGGGTGCAGTCACGCGATCAACGACATCTACTTCTTCGGGGAGGACTTCCGCGACCGTTTGCTCGGACCGGAGCGCGCGGCGCGCATCCACTCGTTGCGCCGGGAGCTCGAGCGGGGGGTGGTGAGCTCCTGCCACAGCGGCGCTCCCGGCTCCCCGGTCGACCCGTGCCTCTCGCTGCGTACGGCGACCACCCGCCTGATGTGTTGCAGCGACGATGTGCTGGGGCCCTTCCAACAGCTCAAGCTCGGCGAGGCGCTGCGCACGGTCACGCGCAACGCCGCCAGCCAGGTCCTGCTGGGGGACCGCGTGGGCATGTTGCGCCCGGGGATGCTCGCGGACCTGGTCGTGCTCGACCGTGACCCCCGCGAGGTCGCGCCCGAACGTCTGCACGAGCTGGAGGTGCTGGAGACCTGGCTTGGTGGGCGTCGGCAGCGGTGGGTTTAGGTTCCTCAATCGCGCTGTCGGAAGGTCGGATGGCTGCCGACGAAAAAGACGGGGACACCCGTGGGTCGGCGTCTGAGTTGAATATGTTTTTACGAGCGGCGTTTAACTATTGTTATACGCTGTTTTGATTTTGCATGTTACTCTCCGGCCTCGCCTCCCGCCCCCGAAATCGCCTCCCCGAAAGGGCCCCTGCCCCGAAATCGCCTCTGGCCCGAAATGGCCTCCGCCTCGAAAGGGCCCCTGCCCCGAAATCGTCTTTGGTCCGAAATCGCCTCTGGCCCGAAAGAGCTTCTGCCCCCGTAATGGCCTCTGGCCCGAAAGAGCTTCTGCCCCCGAAATGGCCTCCGCTCGGAAAGCGCCTCTGCCCCCGAAATCGCCTCCGCTGGAAACCGCCTCTGCCCCGAAATCGGCGCTATACTTTCTGAAGTCCATGAAATCCGACCACCGTTCGGGAGTTTCAAGATGAGCGTGTCCTCGGCGGAGCTGCTCCGCCAGATCAAGAGCAGGATCGAGGAGATCGACCCCTCCGAGGTGAAGGAGCTGATCGGAGAGGGGGTCCCGATCGTGGACGTGCGCGGCAGCGAAGAGTTCGCCACTGGCCACCTCCCGGGCGCCAAGAGCATTCCCCGGGGCCACCTGGAGTCGCGCATCGAGAGCGCCGTCCCGGACCGCTCGACCGAGGTGATCCTCTACTGCGCCTCGGGCGTCCGCTCGGCATACGGGGCGCGCACGCTGATGGAGGACATGGGCTACGAGCACGTGCGCTCGATGACGGGCGGGATCACGCTTTGGAAGGACCGCGGCTACGAGGTCGAGATCCCACGCGCGCTCAGCCCCGAGCAGCGCGACCGCTACTCGCGCCACCTCTTGATCCCGGAGATCGGTGCGGAGGGCCAGCAGAAGCTGCTCGACGCCAAGGTCCTGCTGCTCGGCGCCGGGGGCCTCGGCTCCCCGACCGCGCTGTACCTGGCCGCCGCCGGGGTGGGCACGCTGGGGATCGTCGACGACGACGAGGTGGATCTCTCCAACCTCCAGCGTCAGGTGATCCACTCCACGCAGCGGATCGGGATCCCCAAGGTGGACTCCGCCGAGGAGGCGATCCGCGGGCTGAACCCCGACGTGGAGGTCGTCAAGTTTCCCGTGCGCCTGGACGCGTCGAACATCATGGAGATCATCCAGGGGTGGGACGTGATCGTGGACGGGGTGGACAACTTCCCCACGCGCTACCTGCTCAACGACGCCACGGTGCGCCTGCAGATCCCGGTAGTCTCCGCGTCGATCCTCGGCTTCGACGGCCAGCTGTCGGTGTTCAAGCCCTACGAGGGCCCGTGTTACCGCTGCCTGTTCCGCGAGCCCCCGCCCGCGGAGCTCGCGCCCTCGTGCGGGGCCAACGGCGTGCTCGGCGTGCTGCCGGGCACGATGGGCCTGCTGCAGGCCACCGAGGTGGTCAAGCTGATACTCGGTATCGGCGACCCCGCGATCGGGCGCCTGCTGCTCTACGACGCGCTGGGGGCCACGCTCACCGAGGTCAAGGTCCACCGCGACCCCGAGTGCCCGATCTGCTCGCGCGCCCCAGACGAGATCCGCGACGACGAGCTCGGCGTGTTCCCCGACTACGAGGCGTTCTGCGCCGCAGCCGGCTAGCGGGCGGGTGGGGTCATCAATCACGGCGCTAGGCGGCGTCCTCGATCGCTCACCGATCGAAGATCGGCCAGCAAAGCACATTTCGCTCACTGCGTCCTTGCCTGGCTTGGCCAGCGGACCGCTAGATAGCGAGCTGACCATAGGGGCGGACACGCGCCACGCGGGTGCGTGATAATCATTCCGCAATGGCGACGATCAAGATCCCCCCAGTCCTGCGCGCCTCGGTGGGAGGCGAGAAGGAGGTCAGCGCCTCCGGTGACAACGTCGGGGACGTTCTGCGCGACCTTGCCGCCAGCCACCCCGCCACGCAGAGTCAGCTGTTCTCCGCGGAGGGCGAGCTCAACCGCTACGTCAACGTGTATCTCAACGACGAGGACGTGCGCGTGCTCGATGGCCTCGATACCGCCGTCGGCGCGGGCGACACGTTGGTGATCCTGCCGGCGATGGCCGGCGGACGGTAGACCCCGGGCGTAGGTTTTCCGCCGCCGGCGTCTCTACGCTCCGCGTCCAAGAATTCTGTCAAGGCTCAACTGCCTTGGCGTGCCGCACGATCCCTCCCGTGCCCGTGAGAGCCAGCCGCGTTCCCATTCCTGGATTCGATGCCTGCGAGCGGATGCTTGGGCGTGCGTCGTGCGTGACGCTGCTGTTGCTCGGCCTGGGGGCTGCGATGCCTGACGTTGCTGGCGCGGGGGAGGAACCCAAAGGTCCTGAATACTCGATCACGGTGGTCGAGGGCGAGACGACACACCCGGAAGAATCGATTCTCTCGACCAGTGGCTCCGTTGACATACCGCACGCCAAAGAAGTGCAGGTCAGGTTACGGATCGTCCACAATGGCCTGACGGTGGCAGAAAACACGGAAGAAGGCAGGGGGCCGGAACAGGGCGACTGGCTCTCCCAGGTTCCCCAGGTGGGCGACACGGTCTACCTCGAATCCCCGATCGGCAACATCGTGGGCTCGGACGTCTACGACGGCCTGCCCACGATGGACACCACGGTGTGCGCCGGCTCCACGAACTTCTCCGGTCAGCGATCGGAAAACGAGGAAATCGAAGGCAGCTTCTACACGGTGGTGCCCCACCCCTCTTACACTGCGCACCGTCTTGGCGGCGAAGCGCAAATTACTTCGCTCTCCGGCTCGTCCTTCTTGGGCGACTTCCTGAAGCCGCTGGCGCTCGGCGAGACGGTCCGAGCGCGTGAGCATCTGAAGACGTCGCTCGCTGGGGGAGGGACTTACACATACACGAGCGAGAACGACCGTCCCGTCGGTGCGTGCCCGGTGCCACCCGCTCCCCCGCCGCCACCGCCTGTGCCCGCGCTGCAGGGTTCGATCTCCAAACTCGTGCGGACCACCATCCACAAGCTGCTGAAGTCAGGGTGGCTGGATCAGGTGACGATCAACCAGCCGGGTACGGTCACTCAAGACCTCTATCAGGTGGGGGGCACTGTGCCGGCGTACGCGTCATCGACGCACAAGCAGGGACACGGGCACAAGCACAAGCCGCCTGCTCTCCTGCTGGCGCGCGGGTCGGCGTCGGCTGCCGCCGCGGGCACCGTGAGCGTGCGACTGCGAGTCACGGCGAAGGGCCGGCACGCCCTCAGCCACAGCCACAAGGTGCGGGCGGTGCTGGTCACGACACTTAAGGCCAGCTCCGGCGCCAAGCTGAACCTGCAGACGCGTATGGTCACGCTCAATCGTTAGCTCGGCGCTCGCACTTGCCCTGACCGCGGCCGTCTGGCTGCAACCTCCGGCGGTCCTGCCCATCCCCTCAGCTGACGGCCCGGAAGGGCCGCCCCGGCCGTACGGTGCCGAACCGCCGCCAGGGGTCTCTCCACCGCCCACCAGCCCCCGGCTCGCGCGCGCGGAGAACCGCGCGCTGCTATACGGTCCGTTCCCACGGGGCGGGCTTACCAGGGGCATCTCCGACCCGAGGTTGATCATGAGCCCCGACGCGAGCGTGCGCGAACAGGCGCTCGAACGCATCCGGGCCACCGGAGCGAGCGCGGTGCGCATCCCGGTCGAATGGCGTTACATCGTCAGCGGCGACCCGCCCGCGGGGTTCGACGCGAGCGATCCCGCCAGCCCCGCCTACTACTTCACCAAGGTCGACGCCGCGGTGCGCGACACGGTTGCCGCCGGGCTTACGCCGCTGCTGGTGGTGAGCTGCGCTCCGGACTTCGCGGAGGCTCCCCACCGCTGGCGCTACGCCTACCCGGGCAGCTGGGCACCCAACCCGGTTGCGTTCGGGGAATTTGCGAGCGCCGTGGCGCGCCGCTACAGCGGCGCGTTTCCCGATCCCCTGAGGTCCGGCATGGCGCTTCCGCGGGTACGGTTCCTCCAAGGCTGGAACGAGCCCAACCTCGCCCGTTACCTGGGGCCGCAGTGGGTGGCGCAGGACGGGCGTTGGAGCGCCTTCTCGCCGTCGCTCTATCGCCAGTTGCTGAACGCGTTCTACGCCGCCGTCAAGGGGGTCGAGCCCACGGACACGGTGGTCGCCGCCGGCTTGGCCCCCAACGGAGAGCCCACGGGGGTCGGACGGATGACCCCGGTGCGGTTCCTGCCCGGGATGCTGTGTCTGGAAGCGAGGGGGACGGCGGCGGAGGGAGGGGTGCGTACGGTGAAGAGAGGGGCGCGGATTGGAGGGGCGCGGATTGCGCAGGGCGGAGCTCGGGCGGCGGGAGACCGGGCGCAAACGGCATGTCCCGACCCTCCGCACTTCGACGTGCTCGCCTTCCATCCGCTCTCCTTCGAATCCCCCGACCTCCCCGCGCACTCCTCGCAGGACGTGGCGATCGCGGATATCGCCAAGGTCGCCGACCTACTCGCGCGGGCGGAGCGGCTGCATACCGCGCTGCCGCGGGGCGCCAAGCCGTTGTGGGTGACGGAGCTCAACTGGGAAAGCGCTCCGCAATCCGCGCACGGGGTGCCGGGCCGTCTGCAGGTCCTGTGGATCGCGCGCGCCTTGCACAGGCTGTGGGTCGCGGGGGTGGGGTTGGCCGACTGGCAGTTCCTGGTCGACCCGTATCCCGCTCTGACTCTGTCCACCCCGACAGGGGGCACGGTCACGGTCTCGCGGCCCGCCGGCCTCTACAGCCCCGGTCCCGGCGGAGAGCTCACGGGCGCCCGCCCCAAGCCGTTCCTGCGCGGGTTCACCCTGCCGTTCGATCCCCTGCGGGTGGACCGCGGGCACGTGCGGGTGTGGGCGCTGCTGGTGCGCCCCGGTCAGTCGGTCCTGCTGCAAAGCCAGGCGCGGAGCGGGGCGTGGCGGACGATCGCACGCCTGCGCGCGGGCGGCGCCAACGTGCTCAACGCGCTCATCCCCCTACGGGGCGCCATGACCCTGCGCCTGGTCGGCGGGACGCTGGCCGAGACGGGGACCGATTGGGGAGACACTCGCTGCCGAAACCGGGAGACACTCGTTGACGCTCGCATCCCCGGTTCGGCCAGCATCCCCAAATCGGCCAGCGCTGCAGGCGCATGTCTCCCGGCTTCGGTCAGCGCGTCGGAGCGGGTGCCGCGGAATCAAAGTCGCCTGTGATGCTGTGCGGGAGCGTTCGGCACGGTTGGTGCCCGGCAATGTGCCTCGGGGTGCAGGTGCACAGCTCGCTCGGGGGGGCTATATAGGCCGCGGGGCTACGCGGCGGCCCGAGTCGCAGCGCCGTCCTGTGGCTGCTCTGCGCCGGCGCGGATCCTCCCACCGTTCTCCGTCGCGTTGCCCACCGGGGGCACGAAGCTCATGGCGTGCTCGGCGAGGGCGGTGATGGTGAGGGAGGGGTTGACACCGACGTTGGCGGGGATCGCGGAGCCGTCGCAGACGAGCAGGTTCTCGTAGCCGAAGACGCGCTGGCGGGCGTCGATCACGCCCCGCTCGGGGTCGGGGGCGATCACGGCGCCGCCGAGGATGTGGGCGGTGGTGGGGACGTTGAAGAGGGCCTCCATCACGGAGCTCTGGGCGATGCCGCCGGTGCGCTTGGCGAGCCATTCGGCGGCGTGGTTGGCGACGGGGATGAAGGTGGGGTTGGGCCGCTCGGGGTCCTGTTCGGTGCGCAGCCACAGAGTCCCGAAGGGCCCGCGCCGGGGCCGCAGGGCGATGGCGTTGTCGAGGGTCTGCATGACGAGCAGGATGATGGTGCGCCGCGACCAGTGCTTGGCAAACAGCACCTTGGCGAAGCGCTGGGGATGGAGCAGGATCTGCGCGAGCAGCTTCAGGGGGCGGGTGAGGCGGGTGCCGTCGCCGACAAGGAGGGTGTAGAGCAGCCGCATGGAGTCGCCGTCGTTGCCGTAGCTGACGGTCTCGATATGGGTGTGGGGGTCGGGGTAGATGCTCGAGGTGATCGCCACGCGCTTGGTCAGATCCTCGGGGTAGTCCTCGGGGACGGTCACGGTGAGGATGGCCTCGCTGTTGGTGCGCACGAGCTCCCCGAGGCGGGGGGAGATGTGGGGCAGGGAGCCGCCGAGGCGGCAGCGCTGGAGCAGGGTGTTGGTGCCCAGGGGCCCCGCGGCGACGACGACCCCGCGGGCGCGGTGGACGCGGCGTTCCTTGCGAACCCAGGCACCGGAGCGCACGCTTTCGA
>DATMPY010000102.1:0-4850 GCA_035566955.1 Solirubrobacteraceae bacterium
GCGTCGCCCCCCCTGCGATCGCCTCCTCCAGCGCCCCCAGATCGACGTGGCGCTCAAGCCCGACCCCCGCGACAGCAAGATCCCCGCCATCGCCCAGCAGCGCCACCACGGGCGTCGACCCACCGGGGGAGGGAGCGGGAAGCTCCACCCACTGCAGCCCGTAGAGCGCATCGTGCCCAATGGAGCGGGCGACCTCGAGCTGGCTCGGATCGATCGGACGCCGAATCAGCGAGTCGACCGCGAGCACGGGGACGCCGGAGGGGTCGCATGCCAGCAGGCTGGCCGCGCCGTCGGCGTCCGCCCTGAGGCGCACACGCAGCGCCGCCGCGCCGCGGGCATGGAGGCGCACGCCGCTGACGGAGAAGGGGATCTGAAGCTCCTCCCCCCGCTGACTCTCGGGCGCCACGAACGCCAGCGCATGCAGCGCCGCGTCGAGCAGCGCCGGATGGATGCAGAAGCCGGAAGCCTCAAAAGCCTGCTCCTCCGCGAGCGCGATCTCAGCGTAGATCTCATCGGCGCCCGCCCGCCACGCCCGGCGCAGACCCTGGAAGGCCGGGCCGTAGCTGTAGCCCGCCTCGGCCAGCCGGTCGTAGAGGCGCTCCACCTCGAGCTCCTCCAGATCCTCGACCGGCCAGCTCCCATCTGCCAGACCGCCCAGATCGCCGGACGGCGGGCCCCCACCACCCTGCGGCGCGCGCTCCCCGCTCGGGGCGAGCACGCCCGCGGCGTGACGAGTCCACTCGCCCGGCTCGGGCCCCTCCTCGGCGGGATGCTCGGGGCGCGAGTAGATGTTGATCCGCTGCGACCCGCAGGAGTCGGGGCCGGAGATCGTGAGCTGCAGCTGGCACATCCCCTCGCCGTCCACGATCAGCGGCCGCTCGAACGTCAGCTCCTCGATCGCGCCCGCGCCCGCGCGCTCCGCGGCGGCCAGCGCGAGCTCGATGAACGCGGTACCCGGCAGCAGCACGGTGTCCATGCTCGCGTGGTCCCTGATCCATGGGTGACGCTCGATCGAGAGGCGCCCGGTGAAGATGAAGCCCCCGTCCTGCTCCGCCAGATGCAGAGCGGCGCCCAGCAGTGGATGCTCCGCCGCGGACTGGCCAAGCGTGCGGGCATCGCCCGCTCCCCCCCAGGCGGTGTGCCAGTAGCGCTCACGCTGAAAGGCGTAGGTTGGAAGCTCCACCAGGTTCTCGCCGCCGTCGCCGAGCAGCCTCGACCAGTCGACCGCGACGCCGCGGACGTGGGCCTCCGAAAGCGAGCTGAGAAAGCGCGTCATGCTCCCCTCGCCGCGCCGCAGCGAACCAACCACCACCACCGCGTCAGGGTCCTCGGTCCGCGCGTCGATCGTCGCCTGCACGGCCATCGCCAAGACCGGATGCGGGCTCACCTCGACGAACGCCGTGAACGAGTCGGCGATCAGCGCCCGGGTGGCCTGCTCGAACTGGACCGTGTGGCGCATGTTGCGAAACCAGTACTCGGCGGACAGCTCGGCCGTGTCGAGCACCCCGCCAGTGGTCGTCGAGTAGAAGGGAATCTCCGATGAGCGCGGCCGGACGGGGGCGAGCTCCTCGATCACCCGCTCGCGGACCGACTCCACTTGCGCTGAGTGTCCCGCCCCGCCGGCCAGGATCTCCCGCACGCGGACACCCTCGGCCCGATACCGCGCGGCCAGCTCTTCCAGCGGCTCCAGCTCACCGGATACCACCACCGCGGACGGCCCGTTGACGACCGCCAGCGAGAGCCGCTCGCCGTAGGGCTGGATGTGCGTCTCGACCGTCTCCGCCCCAAGCAGGACCGAGATCATTCCGCCGCGCTCCTCGGGCTTGTTGGAAATCGCCCGTCTGCGCAGCTCATCCGTCTGCGCCCTGCTGCGCAGCGCCACGATCCGCGCCGCGTCATCGAGCGACAGACCGCCGGCCACGTGGGCTGCCGCAATCTCCCCCTGTGAGTGGCCCACCACGGCGGAGGGCTCCACCCCGAAGGAACGCCATAGTGCGGCAAGCGAGACCATCACCGCGAACAGCACCGGCTGAAGTACGTCGCCCTGCTCGAGATTCGCGTCCGGCGACCGGCCGCGCAACACGTCCTCCAGCGACCAGTCGCAATACGCGGCCAGCGCCTCCGCGCAGACCTGCATCCGCTCGGCGAACAGCGGCGAGGACTCCCACAGCTCGAGCGCCATCCCCTCCCACTGCCCACCCTGACCGGGAAACACAAACGCCAGCCGCTCCCGCCGCCGGGCAGCGCCCTGGATCAGGCCCGTAGCCGGCTCACTACGCTCGAGCGCGAGCAGCGCACTGGAGAGGCCGCTGGCATCTCCCGCGACGACGACCGCCCGGTGCTCCAGGGAGGCGCGATGCAGCGCGAGCGTCGAGGCGACACGTGCGAGCGGGAGCTCCGGGTGGGCGGCGAGATGTGAGCGCACCCGTGCGGCCTGGGCGCGGAGGGCGGCGGGCCGCTTGGCCGATAGCAGGAACGGCAGCATCGTCCGCTCCGCTGGCGTCTCGTCTGCGGGTGCAGCCGCCTCGAGGTTCCCCTCCGACTCGGGGGCCGACTCCAGCCCGGGAGCCCGCTCCGGCTCAGAGGCCTGCACCGGCTCGGGAGGCTCTTCCAGGATCACGTGCGCGTTGGTGCCCGAGATGCCGAACGAGGAGACACCGGCGCGCCGCACGCGCTCAGACCTTGGCCAGGAGACCGGCTCGCCGAGCAGTGAGACTTCGCCTTCAGACCAATTGATGTGTGGCGAGGGCCGCTCCGCATGAAGCGTGCGCGGCAGCAACTGGTGCTCCATGGCCTTCACCATCTTGATCACCCCAGCCACACCCGCGGCGGCCTGAGTGTGGCCGATGTTCGACTTCAAGGAGCCAAGCCACAGAGGGTCGCCCGGGCGCATCTGGCCGTAGGTCGCAAACAGCGCCTGCGCCTCGATCGGGTCGCCCAGGACGGTGCCGGTGCCGTGCGCCTCGACGGTGTCGATATCGCTCGCAGCCAGACCAGCGCTGGCCAGCGCCTGGCGGATCACCCGCTCCTGCGAGGGGCCGTTGGGCGCTGTCAATCCGTTGCTCGCGCCATCCTGGTTCACCGCGCTGCCCCTGACCACAGCCAGTACCCGATGCGCGTTGCGCCGCGCATCTGAGAGCCGCTCCAGCAGTACGAGACCCACCCCCTCGGCCCAGCCGGTGCCATCCGCGTCGGCCCCAAACGACTTGCACCGCCCATCCGGCGAAAGCCCACGCCCGCGCGAGACGACGATCAGGGCGCCCGGGGTGCCCAGCACGGTCACACCCCCCGCCAGCGCGAGCTCACACTCTCCTGAGCGCAGCGCCTGGCAGGCCATGTGGATCGCCACAAGCGAGGAGGAGCACGCCGTATCCACGGAGACCGCGGGGCCCTCCAGGCCGAACGTGTAGGCGACCCGACCCGACGCCACGCTCGCCGTGCTCCCGGTCAGACGATAGGCTTGGAGCTGCTCGGGCTGGTTCTCGCCGAAGCCGTAGTCCGAGGAGATCACCCCGGTGAACACCCCCGTCTGCGAGCCGCGCAGCGCGGCGGGGTCGATGCCGCCGTGCTCGAAGGCATCCCACGCGCCTTCCAGCAACAGCCGCTGCTGCGGATCCATCGCCAGTGCCTCCCGGGGGGAGATCGAGAAGAACTCGGGATCGAACTCCGCCGCGTCGTAGAGAAAGCCGCCGTGGCGGGAGTAGCTCGTGCCCGGATGGTCCGGGTCGGGGTGAAACAGACGCTCCAGGTCCCAGCCGCGATCCTCGGGGAGGGGGCCGATCGCATCCGCCCCCGAGGCCACCAACTCCCACAGCTCCTGCGGCGATGAGACCCCGCCGGGATAGCGGCAGCTCATGCCCACGATCACGATCGGGTCATCCGCGCGCGCGGGGGAGCGCGACGCGACCGGTGAGCGACGCTCGGCGCCACTCACCTTGGAGCACAGGTACGCAGCCACCGCGGCGGGCGTGGGATGATCGAAGCCGAGCGTCGCAGGGAGCTTCAGCCCCGTCGCCTGGCTCAGGCGGTTGCGCAACTCCACCGCCCCCAGCGAGTCCAGGCCGAGCTCTTTGAAGTCGCGCGTTACATCAATCGCCCCAGCGGATGAGTGCCCCAACACGCCCGCCACCTGCTCGGCGACCAGTTCGAGGACGAGCGTGTCGCGGTCGGGCTCCGGTGCGCTCGCCAGACGCCGCGCCAGCGAGCCCTCGCTGCCCGCCGCACGCCGGGCAGGCGAGCGGACCAAGCCGCTGGCGAGCGCCGGCAGAACCCCAGCCCGCGCGCCCGCGCGCAGCGCAGCCATGTCAAAACACACCGGCAACAGCAACGGCTCATCGACAGTACGAGCGAAATCGAGCAGCTCAAGACCCCGCTCATCGGAGAGGGGGGTTACACCCGCACGCGCCCAGCGCGAGTGGTCCGCCTCGCCGAACACACCGGCCATCCCCGCAGACTGTTCCCAGATGCCCCATGCGAGTGAGAGCGCGGGTAGGCCCTGTGCGCGACGGTAATACGCGAACGCGTCAAGGAACGCGTTCGCGGCCGCGTAATTAGCCTGCCCCGGGCTCCCAATCGTCGCCGCCGCCGAAGAGAACAAAACGAACGCCGAGAGCTCCAGATCCCTCGTCAGCTCGTGCAAATTGATCGCACCCTGCACCTTCGGCGCCAACACCCCCCGCAAACGCTCACCATCTAACGCCCCAAGCACCCCATCATCAAGCACCCCCGCCGCATGAATCACCACCTCCAGAGGATGCTCGGCCGGGATCGAAGCGATCACCTCCGCCAACCCCCCACGATCCGCGACATCACACGCCACGACCCGCACCCTGCAACCCAACCCCCCAAAC
>DATMPY010000103.1:0-5008 GCA_035566955.1 Solirubrobacteraceae bacterium
GCGAAGTTCCCCGAACTGATCATCGTGCTGCAGGGGTACGGCGTGACGATCGACCTGCACGGCGAAACATTCATCTCAAAGCAGGGGATCACGAGCAGCACGTTCCCCGCCGTCCCCGACGAGCCGGTCTCGAGCTTCGAACTGACGCTGCCCGAGGGGCCGGACTCCGCGCTCGCGGCGAACGGCGACCTCTGCAGGGGCAAGCTCGCGCTGCCGACCACGTTCACCGCGCAGAACGGAGCCGCGATCCACCAGTCCACCCCGGTCGCGGTCACGGGCTGCCCGCAGCACAGGGCGAAGGTGCGCCATGCGCGCGGGAAGCACGGCGGCCGCGGGAAGCGCTGAGGGCGTGCGCTCGCGCGCCCGCGACCCCCGCAGCCGAGCCGGCGCCGGAGGGAGTCGCGGCACGCCGGTCGCACGCGCTGTTCGGGGCGCCGTCGTCGACGGCCCTGGACGCGTCCACATCGGCCGTACGGGCGTCGGGGAGATCCAGCGCGCGCGGATCATCGCCGCGCTGAGCGAACTGGTGCGCGAGCGCGGCGCCGGCGGGGTGACGGTCGCGCACGTGGTGGCGCGCTCGGGTGTCTCGCGGCGCACGTTCTACGAGCTCTTCGAGGACCGCGAGGACTGCTTCCTCGCGGCGTTCGACCGCGCGGTCGCCCGTGCGAGCCAACCGGCAGCCGCGGCCCGCAGGAGCGGCGAATCCTGGCGCGCCGGGGTCGCGGCGGGCCTGGAGGAGCTACTGCGCTTCCTCGACGTAGAGCCCGACCTCGGCTACCTCTGCGTCGTGGGGGCGCTCGGCGCCGGTCCGCGGGCGTTGGAGCGCCGCGCCGAGATAGTGCGGGCGCTCGTCGCGGTGGTCCACGAGGGCCGTCACGAGGCAAGGGCCGCCAGGCGTCCAGATCTCCTGGTGGCGGAGGGCGTCGTCGGCGCGGTGCTCGCGATCGTCCACGTCCGCCTGCAGGAGCGCAGCCCCAAGCCGCTGCTCGGCCTCGCCAACCGGCTGATGGCGATGATCGCGCTCCCCTACCTCGGGGCCGCGGCGGCTGAGCGAGAGCTGAGGCGCTCCCCGCCGCGGACACGGAAGGCACCACTTCCGCACAGGGACTCCCTGCGGGAGCTCGACATGCGCATCACCTACCGCACCGTGCGGGTGCTGCTGGTGATCGCCGACCTGGGTGGGCGGGACTCCATGGGTGAGCGGGCACCCAATAACCGCCAGGTCGGCAGCGCCGCCGGGATCGCCGACCAGGGGCAGATCTCAAAGCTCCTCTCCCGCCTGCAGGCCCTTGGTCTGATCGCCAACACCGGGGGGCATCACAGCAGAGGCGAGTCGAACGCCTGGGTGCTCACCCCCAGGGGCAGGGAGGTCACGCAGACGCTCCAGGCCCAGGCCGCGTGAGGACGGCCGCCCGCCCCCCCACGCGACAGGTCCCACGCTCCACCCCACTGCCGCGACGCTCCACCCGACCGCCGCGCGCGGCCCGCGGGCCCCGGCGCGCGAGGCCCCCGTCCGCGAGAATGCGCGGGCACATGCGCACCGCGCTCGAGATCCTCCTCTGGCTGACCGCCGCGCTGATCGTCTGGACCCAGCTCGGCTACGCGCTCGCGCTTGCTGCTGTGACGCGATTGTTCGGACGCCCATCGGCTCCCACCCCCGCGCGGGCTCCCACCCTTGCGCCCGCGGAGCCGCTGCGCTTGCTGTCGCTGATCGTCGCGGCGCACAACGAGGAGTCGGTGATCGCCGCCAAGGTCGCCAACGCGCTCGCGCTGGACTATCCGCGAGAGCTGCTGGAGGTGATCGTCGCCTGCGATGGCTGCCTCGACGCGACCGCCGAGCGCGCCCGGGCGGCCGGGGCCGACCTCGTGCTGGAGCTTCCCCGCGGCGGCAAGATCCGCGCCCAGGATGCCGCCGTCGCGCGCGCACGGGGGGCGCTCGTCGCGTTCTCCGACGCCAACGCCCTGTGGGAGACCGCTGCGCTACGAGCGCTCGTGGCGGCCTTCGCCGATCTGAGCGTGGGGTATGCGTGCGGGCAGGTGCGCTTCGTGCAACCCGCCCGGGGTGCCGCCGCAACCAATCAGGAGGGGGTGTACTGGCGCTACGAGATGGCGGTCAGGGGGATGGAGTCGCGGCTCTCCTCGATCACCGCGGGTAACGGCGCGATCTATGCGACGCGCCGCGAGTCCTACCTGGTGGTGGACCCGATCATGGGCCACGACCTATCGTTCCCGTTCAACATGGTCAAGCGGGGGTGGCGCGCGGTCTACGTGCCGGGGGCTCGCGCGAGCGAGAAGATGGTGCCCTCGATCGAGGGGGAGCTGGCGCGCAAGCGGCGCATGATGAGCCACACCTGGCCGATCGTGCTGCGCGGCGGGATGCTCTCCCCCCGCGGCTACCCCCCCGGTTATGCGCTGATGATCCTCTCCCACCGTGTGCTGCGCTACGCGACCCCCTTCCTGCACGCCCTCGCGCTGTTCGCCAATATCGCGCTCGTGGCGATCGGAGTCCGTCCCCACGCGCTGTACGCGGCCACGCTCGCAATCCAGCTCGCGCTGCTCGCCGCCGCCGGCCTCGGCGGAGTTTGGCGTGCGCGCCCTCTGCTGGTGTGCCGCTACTACGTGCTCACCACTGCCTCGCTCGCCCTGGGGTTGTGGGACTGGCTGCGCCGCGGCACCAGCGCGACGTGGGTGGCCGCCGAGGGGACCCGGTGATCCGCCGCGCCGTGGACGTCGCCGTCTCCGCGACCGCGCTGGCGCTGAGCTCCCCGCTGCTGCTGGTCGCGGTCGTGGCGATCCGCCTGGAGTCCCGGGGGCCCGCGATCTACCGCCAGCGGCGGATCGGCGAGCACGGGCGGCCGTTCGACGTGCTCAAGCTGCGCACCATGGTGGACGGGGCGGAGTCGATCGGGGCGGGACTCGCGGTCAACGAGAACGACTCCCGCATCACCCGCATGGGGGCGCTTTTGCGGCGCACCTCGCTGGACGAGCTGCCCAACCTGCTGAACGTGCTGCGCGGGGAGATGTCACTGATCGGCCCCCGCCCCACGATCCCCGTGCAGGTTGCCCAGTACACCCCCCGCCAGCGCGGACGCCTCGCCATCAAGCCGGGGATCACGGGGTGGGCGCAGGTCCACGGCCGCGCCTCGCTGCCCTGGAGCGAGCGGATCGAGCTGGACCTCCACTACATCGAGCACCGCTCGCTGGCGCTCGACCTGCGCATCCTGTGGCGCACCCCCGCGATGGTGCTGGGGGGCACAGGTCTGTACAAGGGGCAGACCGGGGGCTGGCAATGACACCCGCGATCCTCCTCACCGGGGTGGGCAAGCGCTACGACATCGTCGCCTGCTTCGCGCGGCTGACCACCACGATCGCCGTCGACCCCAACCCGCTGGCCCCTGCGCAGTACGCGGCCCAGCTGCGCGTCGCCGTCCCTCCGATCGCCGACCCCGAATACGTGCCGGCGCTCCAGGAGCTGTGCGAGCGCCACGGGGTGGGGTCGGTGATCCCGCTCACCGACCTCGACATCGAGGTGCTCGCCCAGGCCCGCGCGGACGGACGCTTGCCGGCGCTCGTACCTTCCCCGGAGGTGGCCCGGGCCACCTACGACAAGTACGAGGCCCATCTGCTGCTCACCCACCTGGGCCTGCCCTCCCCGCCCACCGTACTGCCCGGCGAGGAGCCCGCGTCCTACCCGGTGATGGTCAAGCCCCGCAAGGGCTCCGGGGCGCGCTCGATCCACCTCGCGCGCGACCCAGCGGAGCGCGACTTCTTCGTGCGCTACGTCGCCCAGGGGCGGCCGGGCTATGCGGGCGAGCCCGTGATGGTGCAGCGCGCGATGGGTGGCCCCGAGCTCTCGATCGACTGTCTGGGCGACCTGGAGGGGCGCTGCCTGAACGCGATCCCCCGCACGATGCTCGAGTCCCGCGGGGGGGAGTCGATCAAGGGGAGCGTGATCCGCGACCCCGAGCTGATCGAGCTGGGGCGCCGTGCGATGGAGGCCCTCGAGGTTCGAGGCCCCGCCACGATCCAGGTCTTCCGCGACCCCGAGGTGGGGCTGGGGATCACCGACGTGAACACCCGCTTCGGGGGGGCCTTCCCCGCCCCCACGTACGCCGCCCTGCCGGGCCGCACCTACCCCGAGCTGATCGTGCGCATGGCCGCCGGGGAGACCGTGGCCCCGCACGTCGGGGAGTTTCGCGCGGGGGGGACCTTCACCCGCTACTACTGGCAGCTGGAGCTCGACGAGAAGCTCCACCCCACCGGCCGGGAGATCGTCCCCGGGGGTGCGCGCGCGGCGCGTCGGTGAGTGAGCCCGCGCGGTGGCGATCGGGGGGTCGCTGTGCTGGTGGCCCACCTCGCCCGCGCGGTGGCGCAGCTGGAAACCATGCGGCCCACCGGTGCTGAGATCCTCCCGGGAGGGCCACTGGCGCCCGATTGAGTGCACGGGGGTAGAATGGGGGCGAGTGAATCCGTTGCTGAGTCCTCCGGCGCCCTCGACGGGCCTCGAGCAGTCGCCCGAGCAGGAGCCGCACGGCGCCGCCGAGCCGGCGGGGCACGGTAGCGCCGAGCCGGCCGGCCAAGCTGGCGCGAGCGCCCAGGGCAATGGCGCTCTCACTCCCCCCGCGCCGACGCCCGACGGGCAGACGCCGCTTCCGGCTCCGCACTCCGTGTGCGCGCACTGCGGGTCCCCGCTGGAGGAGGGTCAGCACTGGTGCCTGCACTGCGGGGCGGCCACCCCGGGTAGCCTCGAGGAGCGGCCCAACTGGCGCCCGCTGGTTGCGATGGCACTCGCTGCCACGCTGCTCCTCGCGGGCGCCGCCGTGGCCACGGCGGCGGCGCTCAGCAAAGACAACTCCGCCCCCCGCCACCTCGCGCTCGTCTCAGCGCCCACCACCGCGATCACCCCCACCGTCACCACTCCCCCCACGACCGTCCCGCCCGTGGGCTCCGGGGGGACCGGGGCTCAGAAAGCGGGCAAAGGCTCCAACCTCCTGTTCCCGCCCACCAC
>DATMPY010000104.1:0-8812 GCA_035566955.1 Solirubrobacteraceae bacterium
TCGAGCCTCGTGCTGTTCCTCACCCGCCGGCGCCTGCGCGAGGTGGCCTCCTACGCCACCGCGATCCTGCTCGGCTTCGGGGGGTTCTTCGTCTCGCTGATGGTGTTCTACGCGAACCCCTTCACCACCACCAGCCCCGCGCCCGCCGAAGGCAGTGGGCTGGACCCCCTGCTGCGCTTCCCCACGATGATGATCCACCCCCCGATGCTCTACTCGGGGTACACCCTCTGCACGATCCCCTTCGCCTTCGGCCTGGGCGCCCTGATCGCCCGGCGCCCAGAGGGTGGCGCAGCCGGCCGTAGGCCGGGGAGCCGGGCCCCTCTTTCTCCGATCGACGGCGAATGGACCGCCGTGGTGCGTCGCTTCGCGCTGGCCGCCTGGCTGTTCCTCGGCGTGGGCATCCTGCTCGGCGCCCGCTGGTCCTACTCGGAGCTTGGCTGGGGCGGCTACTGGGGGTGGGACGCCGTGGAGAACGCCTCGCTGATGCCGTGGCTCACCGCCACCGCCTTCCTGCACTCGCTCATGATCCAGGAGCGCCGCGGGATGCTCAAGGTGTGGAACATCTCCCTAGTGCTCGCCACCGGCACCCTGGCGATCATGGGCACCTTCCTCGTGCGCAGTGGGATCCTCGACTCGATCCACGCCTTCGGCGGGGCCACCCTCGGCGTCCCCTTCCTCGTGTTGATCGCCGTCTTGATCGCTGGGTCGATCTACCTCGTGAGCTCCCGCCGGGAGATGTTGCGCAGCGAGCACCGCCTCGACTCGCTGCTCTCCCGGGAGGCGATCTTCCTGTTCAACAACCTCGTGCTCGTCGGCCTCTGCTTCGTGGTCTTCTGGGGTACCTGGTTTCCCCTCATCTCCGAAGCCCTCACCGGCCAGGCCTCCTCCGTCGGCGCCCCCTGGTTTGACCGCTACACAGTTCCCCTCGCGCTGATCCTCGTGCTGCTGTCGGGTATCGGGCCGGTGATCGCCTGGCGGCGGGCCAGCCCGCGGGGGGTGCGCAACAACCTCGTCGTGCCCCTCGCCGCCGCTCTGCTCACCCTCGGAGTCCTGCTTGCGGGCGGCGTGACGCAGAAGCCGTTCGCGCTCGCCATGTTCTGCTGCGCCGCGTTCGTCTTTGGCTCCGTGGCCCAGGAGCTCTGGCGCGGGACCCGCGTGCGCCGAGCTGCCTCCGGCGAAGTCCCCCCGCTCGCGCTGCTCGCCCTGATCCGCCGCAACCGCCGGCGCTACGGCGGCTACATCGTGCATATCGGGATCGCCGTCCTGTTCGTCGGGGTCGCCGCCTCGTCCTCCTTCCAGCACGTCTCCCAGATCTCAATCTCGCCCGGGCAGTCCACCCGGGTGGGCGCCTACACCGTCCACTACGTGCGCCCCACCGCCGGTCTCACCCCCCGCTACGACACCGCCCACACCGGCGCCACCCTCACCCTCGGCGCCATCCTGCGGGTCACCAAGGGCGGGCGCTACGTCGCCACCCTGAACCCCAGCGAGGGGTTCTACGAATCCCAAGAACTCTCGGAAGGCTCCGTGAGTCACCTGATCGGGGGCCAGCCCGTCAGCCACGTGAGCGTGGACGCCGGCCTCGGCCGGGACGTGTGGAGCGCCATCGCCCCCGAAATCGGAACCCCCCGGCTGAAGCGCATCATGAAGATCGCCAACGAAACGATCCCCATGACCCGCCCCGACGAGGGTCTCATCGCGATCGACGTGCTCGCCCACGAATACATCAAGCACACGCCCCCCGCACAGTTGCGCCTGCTGGTCTCGCCGCTGATCATGTGGATCTGGATCGGCGGGGCGATCGTCGCCTGCGGGGGCCTGCTCGCGCTCTCGCCCCTACCGGGTGCCCTGCGTCGCCGCGCGGATGCTCGCGCCCGCAGCCGTCGTGTCGCCGCGCGGCGGGGATGGGGTCTCGGGTCCCGTGCTGGGTTCGCCACAGGAACCGCGTACACGGGCTTGGCCGGCTCAGCCGTCGACGATCCCGCCAGCGCGGATGCTCTCGCGCGGGCCTCCGCCGAGCTTGTCTGCGCCGAGCTTGCGTCCCTCGAGGTCGCGCGCGAGGTCAAGTACCGCGAGCTACGCGAGCTGGAGCTCGACTACGCCACCGGCAAGCTCTCCCGCGAGGACTACCAGGCCACCGACGGAGTCCTGCGCGCGGAGGCACTTGCGATCCTCGACCGGATCGAGGCGCTGACTAAAGAAGAGGGGCCCGGCTCGTCGGCCTCCGGCCGACTGCGCCACCCTCTACCAGGGCTTCTTCAGCAGGACGATGGTGTTTCCGACGAACAGGATCGCGAAGAAGACAGTCCACCGGTTGAGGTTGCGCTCCACCAGTGAGCCACCCCCCAGCGGGCCCTGGCCTGTGCCGACCCCGAAGGCGCCCGAGAGCCCCGAGTCCTTCCCCGAGTGCATCAGCACCAGGAAGATCAGGACCACCGCGATGATCACCTGCAGGACCGAGAGGATCGCTTCCACGGGCCTAAGGGTACAGAGATCCGCGGAGAGCGCCCGCGCCGGCCACACCTGCGTGGAGCGGGATTCTCCGAGCGGACCACCGCCGACGTGGGCGTCCGAGCTCTGCGCCCACCGGCTCTCCTACGGACACGGCACGGTCGCCGTGGTGGTGCTCGTGGAGCCGTCCGCGTAGGTGAATTCGGTGGCGAATGGGAAGCCGCCCGCAGGGCAGTGCGAGGGGAGGACGACCGTGTTCGGGTCGTGCAAGCGGAAGCGGGGCCCGCCCACCGTCAGCGAGAACGAGACAGTCGAGGCGTCCGGCTCCAGTGGGATCGAGGGGATCGGGGGGATCGTCATCTCGAGCTCTTCCCCGTAGGGGGGCTTGTCGGGGAGCACGGTGGCTGTGATCACCACCCGCTCTTCCAGCGGCGTGTAGCCTTCCCCGAGGATCTCGATCGTCGGGTTGGCCCCTCCCTGCAGGGGCCCGAGGAAGGCCCACACCTTGGCTTCCTCGCTTTCGATCCCCGCGCCCGCATGGATGTCCGCGAGGGCGCTGCCCGTGCCGATCAGCGAGCGCGCCGGGCACGCCTTGGCGCCGTGGGCCCTCAGCCGCGCGCTCGTGCACGAGCGGATCGTGGGGATGTGCATGCTCAGCCCCGGGGGGAGGTGCACGATCGCCCGGCGCACCGGGGAGGGCACTGCGAACGCGCCGCCCGTGAAGTGGACCTTGAACGTGAACGCCGCCTTCGCCCCGAGTCGGTCGGGGGAGAACGATGGCTGGATCGCCGCCCTCGTTGGCACGGGCGCCGCCGCCATCGCGGGCGACGCCCACAGCACCCCACACCCCCAGAGCGCGAGCGCGAAGAGCGTTGCGCGGGCGGGCAGGGCGTTGGCGGAGAGGTTGTTCATGTTGGCGCGCCTCTCTACTTGTGCGGACAGGGAATGGTGCCCTTGTCCGTGTTCGTTGTGCCGTCGGCGAAGCCGAGCTGCACCTCATATGGGAAGCCGCCGTGGGGGCAGGTCTTCGGCACGATGATCCCCTTGATGTGGACCAGCTTGCGCTTGCCGTGGACCAGCTCCTCGAAGGCCGCGTTGGGGGCGCCAATCGTGAGATAGGAGCTCAGTACGGAGGCGTCCGAGGCTTCGGGGAGCGTTGGGATCAGCGGCACTTCGAGGCTGAAGCCCATTCCGTAGGGCTTGGGCTCGTTGACGACCTGCGCTTTGAACACGAGCTGGATGGAGACCGGCGTGACCGCGTTGACGTAGACCAGCACCACGATGTGCCCGTTTTCGTTGGGGCCACGGAACAGGTTGAGCGTGTATTCCTCTTCGATGACCTGTTTGGCGAGTTCCAGCGCACCCTCCCCGCCGCCGAAGCCGGCTTTGGAGTCCTTCGGACAGGCTTCCGGGCCTTCGGCCTGGAGCCTGGCGGGGTTGCACGTGCCGACCCCGTTGACGTCCACCCCCAGGCCCGCCGGGCCCATCAGCGTGACTTTGGTGATCGGCGAGGGCAGCCCGCCCGTGGTCGTGCCGATCTTCGCGGTGCCGTGGACGTTGGTCGGCGCGCCCAGCTTGTCGGGGGAGAAGCCCGCCGTGACCGTCAGCGTCTCCGCCGCCCACGCGGCTGCGGCGGCGATCAGGCACACGCAGGCGACTGCAACTGCTATCAGCACTCTGGCTTTGGACATGCGGTTCTCCCCCTCACTCTCTCATCGCTCTCCTCGTTGACCCGTGGCCTCGACGGTCCGTTCTGCGGATCCCCTTAACCGCGTCGGCTGTCGCGCCCGACCCGTGGACCGTACCTCTCCACGGCTCCGATTGCAACCGCACCACATGTGCCACGAACATTGCGTAAGCCTCGATCTTCCAAACACGGCAGCTTCCGAGAAGGAGCGGCGGGCCCGCCGGGAGAGAGGTCGTGTATAACGATCGTTAGACAGCAACTCAAAAGAACATATGCTTCCAGTTGTCCCTGGCTCTGCAACAGATCGTGCGTAAAATCCGCAATTCGGCTAGGCCCGGGCGGTCCGCCTCGGGGGTCTGTACATTGCAGCCGCTCTGGCCGACATGGGGAATCTGCGCGCCACGCCCCTCCATCTCCAGGGGTCTGTGTGCGGGCGAGATTACAAATCCTTTACCGCGACGTGCTTGGCTGCCGATATGAACCCCATCCGGGGTGGCGGGTCCGCTGACTGTGGCCCGCCGGTCGGCCTGCCCATGCGACACGACGACATCGAACAGCGAAAAAAGCTACGGAGAGGGGCTCTTATGGGGAGAGAGGCTCGATTGCGCAGCTGGGCTCCCCTGGGCGGCGGGGCTCCGGTACCGCGCGGGGCTTCCGTGCGCAGTTGGGCTCTCTTGGGCGGCGGGGCTCCTGTACCGCGCGGGGCTTCCGTGCGCAGTTGGGCTCTCTTGGGCGGCGGGACTTCGGTACCGCGCGAGGCTCCCATGCGCAGCGCGGCTCTCGTGACGAACGCCCCCGGAGGCCGGGGATGAGTGCCCCGCGCCGCTGGGCGCGCCGCGCCGTGCTGTCGGTGCTGGCCGGGAGCGGGCTGACGGCGGCCGGCTTCGGCGGGCCCCTCGCCGGCGGCGCGCTCGGCGCCGAAGCGAGCACCGCCACCACCGGCAGCGGGGAAAGTCCGCCACCTCAGGTAACCGAAACCGATCCCCAGGCGCCCGCCCCCGAACAGGGCTCCAGCGGGTCCGGCGCGGGGGGGTCCTCCACCACGTCCACCACGCCCACCACCCCAACCACCCCAACCACCCCCCCGCCTTCGAGCACCCCCACGGTGCCCGTTGCCCCGGCGGAAGCGGCCCCTCCCGCGGGCGCCGAAGCGGCCGCGCCCACGGTGGTGGTGCAGCGCAAGCAGCAGACCACCTCCGGCCGGGCCT
This sequence comes from Solirubrobacteraceae bacterium, assembly GCA_035566955.1. Classification (GTDB taxonomy): domain Bacteria; phylum Actinomycetota; class Thermoleophilia; order Solirubrobacterales; family Solirubrobacteraceae; genus Palsa-744. The sequence continues at coordinate 5,347 of DATMPY010000104.1, forward strand.
CCAACCCGAGCGCAACCACCACTGGCCCCGGCGCCGGCGCGGAAGGGCAGGGTAGGGCGCAGGGCGGGAATAGGGCACAGGGCGGGGGCGAGGGGGCTGCCAAGAAGGGCCCCGAAACTGTTCCTCCCGGCACCCCCAACGGCGTGGCGCCCGCCCCCCTGGTGGCGGGCGGGGAATTGAATTCCACCCTCCCGCTCGCGACGCTGCTGGCCGGCTCCGAAGTGTCCGCCCAGGCGCTCGACTTCTACCGCATCCCGCTGTTCCTGCTCCCCGTCTACCAGGCCGCCGCCTTCCAGTACGACGTCCCCTGGCAGATCCTCGCGGCGATCAACGAAGTGGAGACCAATTACGGCACCGATCTCGCCGTCTCCACCGCCGGGGCCGTGGGGTGGATGCAGTTCATGCCCTCCACGTGGCTGCAGTACGGGGTGGACGCCACCGGGGCCGGCTATGCCGACCCCTACAACCCCGTGGACGCGATCTTCGCGGCCGCCCGCTACCTGCACGCCGCGGGCGCCTCCCGCAACCTGCGCGCCGCGATCCTCGCCTACAACCACTCCCAGGAATACGTCGAATCGGTGCTCCTGCGCGCCCGCCTGGACGCCAGCTACCCGCGTGCGGTGATCGCCACCCTCACCGGCCTCGTCGACGGCCGCGCGCCCACCCCGGGTGCGCGCCTGAACCCCGCCGCCGGTGCGCGCCTGAACCCCGCTGCCGCTGGCTCCCCGGGGGCCCCATCGCTGGGGGACGGCGGCGGTGCCCTGAACGCGGAAGGCTCGTCCTCCGCGAGCGGCCCCTCGAACGCCACCGCCGGAGCCGTGCCCACCGGTGTCCCGCCCACTCCCGCGCAGGCCGGCGCGGAAGTCACCCCCACCGGCGTCACCCCCACCGGCGCCTCTCCCGCGGGGGGATCCGCGAACGCCGCCGACAGCGCGCACACCGGCTCCGGGGTTCCCGGCTCCAAGCCTGCGCCTCCCCCAGGGGTCTCGGCGGCGCGCGCGCAGGCCGCCGCCAACGCCCCCGCCAAGCCCTCCCAGCTCGTCGACCTCCTCGGTGCCCCCGATGCGCCGGTGGTGGCGGTGGAGGATGGCCGTATCGAGCACCTTGGACACTCCCACGCGCTCGGCCACTACCTGGTGCTGCGGGACATCTATGGCGACGTGTTCACATACGCCGGCCTCGGCAGCATCGCGCCCCGCTACCGTCCCTCGGTCCCGGTGATCAAGCGCCGCCTCACGGCAGCGCAGGAACCCAAGCCCACGCAGCCCGCCACAGCGGGTCACCAGCCGCCGCTGACCCTCAGGGTCAAAAGCCACGCGACCGCCGCGGCCCCTCCGGTTGGCGCGCCGGGGGAATCCGAAGGCGAAGCGGTCCCCCCGGGGATGGGCCGGGTGCGGCTGTACGCCCACCCCGACAACCCGATCGCGCGCACCGCCGCGCGACGCGCCGCGAGCTCGGGGGGCCCCGGCAAGGGTGGCTGGCTGAAGCTGCGGACGGGGTCGGTGGTGACCCAGGGCACCCTGCTCGGCCATCTCGCCACGGCGGCGGGCGCGAGCGCGGGACAGCTGCGCTTCGCGGTCCGGCCCGCGGGGGACAGTGGGACGATCGATCCCCAGCCGCTGCTCGCCAACTGGCGCCAGCTCGGAACGGCGCTGCACCCCAAGGGCTCCAAGGGAGCGGGCACGCTGCTCGGTGCGACCGCGGAGGACGCCCTGCTGATGTCCAAGGGCGAACTGGAGCGCGCGGTACTCGCGGACCCCGGCATCCAGCTCGATGCCTGCGGTCGCCGGGACGTGGCTTCGGGGACGATAGACAGGCGGGTGCTGGGGGTGTTGGAGTTCCTCTCCCGCAGCGGCCTGCAGCCCACGGTGGCCGCGCTGCGCTGCCCCCGCGGGGGGGAGTCCCCCTCGGGCCTGAGCCTCCCTTCCGACACCAACGCCCCGGCGGGCGCGGGCGCCGGGGCCACCACCGCGAGCGTCGCCTCCTCAGGCGCTGCCGCGACGGGCGTGGCAGCGCACCACCGGGGTCTGGCGGTCGACATCTCCGCGCTCAACGACATCCCGGTCGCCGGCCATCAGGGCCCAGGAAGTATCACGGACGTCACCATCCGCACGCTGCTCACCCTGCGCGGCCAGTTCGCGCCGCACCTGATCGTGAGCCTGATGCGCTACCCCGAAGCGCCAACCACGCAGGCGCTGCCCGCGGAATGGGACCACATCCACATCGAGTTCCTGCCCTCCCGCTCCGCCGCCCACGTGGCCGCGACGGGGCCCACGGCGGCCTCGCCGCTCGCGGTGACGGGCGATCTGAGCAAGGCCCAGTGGAGCCAGCTGATCGGGCGCATCGCGGGGCTGCCCAAACCCACCGTGGCGGCGGTGCCGAGTTCCTCGGCGATCCGCGATCCCCAGGCGGCTCCCACCAACCGCGGCCTCGGCACCCGCGGGCTGTCCGCGGGCGCCTGACGTCGTCTAGCCGGTGGCGCCACCCCGCGGGCCCTTGGTTGTCCGCAGCGCGCCCAGCAGCGTGCTCCTGCACTTCGCCTCGGCGGCCTTGAACTGGGGGCTCCCGGTGTTGATCCCCGTGGTGTTGAAGATCGGGCCTTTGCCCGAGGTGTTGGGTTCGCCCACGTTGACTCCGTGCTGACGCAGGCATGCGGAGAACTGCGCGAGCACCCGGTGGAAACGGGGGTTGTTGAAGGGGTTCGAGCTTCGCGGACCGGACTTCCCGCCGGGGGTCCCCGAGAAGTTGGTACCGCAGTTCCTGAGGGCTTCCGCGAACTGGGCGCGGGTCATGCCCTTGGGCAGCTGCGCTCCGCTGATGCCGGCCAGGCCCCCCGCACCGGGGGATCGCTGGGGGAGGGTGACACCCTTCTTGCTCAGACACGTGCGCACCGCGGCGAGGCGTGCCGTCTGGGCTGGGGATCCCTGTCGAGCGGCCGTGCCGGCGGAGGACGTGCCGTTGGTGGTCGTCCCGCTGTGGGCTGTGCCGCTGGTGGCCGTGCCGTTGGTGGCCGTGCCCGAGGATGACGTCCCGTTGGTGGCTGTGCCCGAGGATGACGTGCCGCTGGTGGCCGTGCCCGAGGATGCGGTTGCCGCCACGTTGGTGGTGTTGCTTGACGAGCTGCCGCATGCCGCCAATCCGCCCGCGGCGAGCAGCAGGATCGTCAGTGCGGCGGCCGCGGGTGCGCGGCCTTCAAGGTTGATGGGGGGCATGGAGCTCCTTTGTCGGTGACACTGAACTTTGACCGATGCACCTAAAGCGTTCCACAACCCGGGACGAGCCCAGCGGCAACCGAGTCATCACCCGCTCGATCCGGAGCCGCTACCGAAGAGACTGCCGAGGCCGCCACCGCCCAATCCGACCCCGCCGCCGCTGCTGACGCTGACCGATTCGGCGCTGACGGCGCCATTGGAGCGCTTGGGGCCGCGGACGATCACGGTGTCGCCGGGGTGGATGCCGTGGACGT
>DATMPY010000105.1:0-11434 GCA_035566955.1 Solirubrobacteraceae bacterium
GTCGGTTGTGCGATGGCGGCTGCCTCCGGGGCCACGGGCCTGCGGACGTGGCTGCAGACCCACAACATGGGCTGGCTGACCCCGCGGAGGATGCGGGCGCTGACGATCGGCATGATGTGCGTGGCCGGTCTGGTCTCAACGGTCGGGATCGGCGGCGCGACGCCACCGCCACCGCCCTCGCACGGTGCCGCGTACGCGGCGCACCTGATTCCGGCACGCTAGTCGAGCGGAGCCTGTCAAAGGGCGGGGAGGGAGGCAGCGCAGACTCGGTCGTTCCCGAAAGCCGGGATCATGACCGAGCACGGTGACCCCGAAGCGCAGTTGACAGGTACACCACAAGACGGAATTCTCTCGCCCCGATGGCGGACATCGCGCTGAGCGCGATGTCGGGTGTGGATGACGAAGGCGAACGCGCGTAAACCACTGACGGACGTTTTAGTGCTACGACTAGTGAGAGACAAAGGCGCCGAACTTCCATGTAGCCCATGATCTGGCGCTCTGCTTCCCTTCAGCGTTCTCGAGCCCTTGCGACTTGGGGATACCCGCATCGCTTGACGCATGTCGGCTCTTACGGAGCAAAATGATTGCCTGAACATCGGCCTGTGCCGATAGGCCGATGCCTTGACTTCACATTATCCGCTGAGGGAGGAATGACATGAGATACATCCAGCTTAGGAAACACATCCAGCTTACCGCTTGCATTGCGGTGGCGGTCGCGGTTGGCGCGGCGGTCGCTCCGGCGTCTTACGCGTACGTGGCGAGCCCAGAGGTCGATGGGTCGCTTCTCGCGGCCTCTTTCCCGGCTCCTACATTCACGTCTGCATCCGTGAGCCCACTTCTGGCCCGCGAGATGGCGGTGCTCACGGACCGCGGGATCTCGCTTTCGCGCGCCAGGCAGGCCGTATACGTGCAGAACATGGCCGCCCAGACAAATGTGGTGGGAAACGCCGAAGCTGCGATGGCTGGAGCATTCGGCGGGGTGTGGTTCGATTCTGCCGCCGCCCAGCTTCACATCGGAGTCATCTCGCCGGCCAGCCGCCTAACGGCCGAACGCGTCGCCGCCCAGGCGGGCCTCATTGGCGACGTGATCGCGACTCCGGTTCGCTCGACCTGGGATCAGCTCCTTGCCGCGCAGAGCCGATGGGATCGCAAACTGGCGAACCTGTTTGCACGCGGAGAGGTCCAGACGGGGATCGACCCAGAGCGCAGTGCGGTGATCGTGACCTTGAGCTCATCGGTGCCCAGGTCGGGCCGCGCCACCATTGCACGCGAAGCGTCGAAGGCCAGCGTCACGATCCTCGTGAAGGTGGCACCCAGCTCCCAGTTCAACAATGCACCCGCAGCAGAAACCAAATGCAACAAATTCGCCGCAAATAAAGCCTACTGCGAACCATCGATCACATCGGGGGTCACGCTCGAAAAACCTGTGAAAATCACGGCGAAAGACAAAGGCAATTCGCACAAAAACACTACGCTGGACAATTTTAAAGCGGAAACGGTCGAAAAAATTGAAATTTTTGACACGGTGGAAGGCCCCGGCATACCGGCAAACACAGAAGTCTGGGGGAAGCCAAATGGGACCAGCGTTACGATCAGCAAAGCCGCCACCGCAGCAGAAGAAAACGTTGAATTCACCTTCAGGGCAAAATCGATCTGCTCAGCCGGCCCCCAGGCGATCCCACTGGCGAACAAAAAACAGCGGGACCTACTGACGGCTGGTCACTGTATGCGTCGTGAAGCGGAGCCCTGGTCGGCGTACAACACAAAAGCCGAACGGGGAATTATTGGCCCGACGCAGGAATTTTCGTTCGGAGTAAAAGTCCCTGAAGAAAAAGCCACTTACTGCAACGGCAAATGCGACGGCGGGGACTACGGGGCGATCTTGATCGAAGCTGCCCCCGGAGGTGTATGGCAGACTGGCAAAGCCAATATTCCGGTCTTTGCCGTCACAGCCCAGTGGGGCAAAGGAACAGAAAAATCGTATCCCGTGAAGGGGTCTCGCAAACCGATGGCGGGAGCCATGAACTGCCGCGAGGGCCAGACGTCGGGGGAGGCGTGCGGCGAAATCACAAAAGAAGTAAACAAGACGGTCACTTTCGGCATAGCGCCAGAACCAGTCGTAGTGGTAAAGGGCCTGGTTGAAGACGGTGGGAAAAAAATGATCGCGGAAGGGGGGGACAGTGGAGGCCCCTTTATGTTCATCGAAGAAAACAACGAAGTCCTGATGGAAGGAACCGTGACAGGCACGCTGTTCCCGCCAAAACTGGGGAACCCGGTTTGGTTCTACCCACTGGAAAAAACGCTTGAACGATTGAAAATGGAACTGCTGACCACGGGCAACGAAGTCATCGGAAAAGAAGGCCCGTTCTTCAAGGTTGAAGGCAAACGACTCGAAGCCGGCGGTGATGAAGTGACATCGAAAGTGAAACCGGCGACCAGCTTCGTGGTCGCGGGCGGCGGCATTGAACTGGTATGCAAAAAAGAGGCGCTTCAGAAAGGGTCGACGATCAACGGCTCGAAAGGGGCCAACTCGGCTACGAGCACGGAGACGATCGAATTTTCCGAATGCACCGTAAAAGGAAACGGCACACCCTGTGAAGTGGAAGGTGCCAAGTTCACAACCACTCCGCTGACAAACACGCTCGCCTACGACGAAAAAGAACGCACGGGCCACATTGACGTGCTGTTCAGCCCGGTCAAAGGCGTGCAGTTTGCCACGGTCAAGTTCGTCGGGGCGGGCTGTAAATTCAAAGAAACGGTTGCAGAAGGCTCTGTTGCCGCCGACGCGCTCATCGAAGGAGCGGAAGCCAAATTGGGCGCCGGCAAAGAAGTAAAAGTGGGAGAACTCAAGTTCCCGGCAAAAGAGAATGAAATCTTCGTGGAATCAGAAGGAAAAGAAGAAGCGAAGAAACCGAGCCTGAAAGTGTTTGGCGTTGCGACCACGTTCCAGGGAACGTCAGAAGTGGAAGTCGGCGGCAAAAAATGGACGGTGGCCACCGAATAGCTGGGGTTTTGACAGAACCGGCGTGGGGTCTCGGATTGCCGGGACCCCACGCCTGAGGAATGTCTCGCGCTCAACGCCCAAGTCAGCAGCGACATGAGCGATCGACCGCTAGCTCTCGAGGGTCGAGCCCGGCGCGATCAGGGCGGCGATCGGTCACCTCAGCGATGCCGAGGTCCTCCTCGTCACCGGCGAGTCGATCCAGGCGTCCCGGTGCACGAAGCACCTGGATGAGTTGGAGCTGGTCGCGATCTAACCGGCCGCAACCGCCTCCAATGCGTGCGCTAACGACACCGATTTGGTACCCGCGAGTGGTACCCGGGCCCTCCGCGCGAGCCTCATGCCGCCCCTCCAAAAGAAACCCCGCGATCAGCGGGGCTTTCCCAAAAGCGGATGATGGGACTCGAACCCACGACCTTCTGCATGGCAAGCAGACGCTCTAGCCAACTGAGCTACATCCGCGCGAGCGGATCATTCTACTCGGAGCTAGCCGTCGGTGCCGCTGTGAGGGGCTCTGCGCGCAGGATACGCGTGCTGCCGTCGGCGGCGACGAGCACAGCGGCTCGGTCTTCATCGATTGCTCGCTTGATCGCGGCGCCCACTGAGGGTGCGTCGGCGTCGATGAAGGCGGCTCGCTCGGGGTATGGCGAGCGTTCTTCGATCGCCAGCTCGATCGCTTCGTTCATTACTCGCACTGCGGGGGAGTCCCCGTTGTTGGTGTTCATCGTTTGCGCCATGCCTCGATCATAGGTTGGTAGCCGCACGTGATCGCCTCGATCGCCGCGCGCATTCCTACTCCAAGAGTACCGTGGTGGAAGACCTCTGCGGCCTGCTTGCCGCCCTGGCGGGTGTACCGGTGCAGGTCGTTTTCTCCGTGAGCGCCGTCGTACACGCGGACTGTCTCGATCTGCTCGCCATCCTCCACAAGCAGCACGACGGCGTAGTCCGCTACATCCCGCCTGTCGGTAGTGAAATCGACGCTCATCCACACCCTGGGTGCACCATCGAGGTCCACGACGTAGTTGGCGCTCACGCCGGCCCCCTCACCGGCGCACCACGTAGCGCCCGCCGTCCCCCCGCACGAGCGCGCCGCTGAGCTCCAGCTGGGCGAGCGCCACCAGGGTGTCCGTGGCGCTCACGCTTTCGTCCGCCCCAGGGTCGGTGAGCTTGGCCACGGTGTCGCGCCCGGAGCTCACCTGCTCCAGCACCTCGCGCAGGCGGGGATCGAGCTCGGCGTGGGGTCCTGCGGGCGCATGGCGCACGCCCACCCCGTAGAGCGCGTCGAGGGCGTCCTGGGGGTCGCGCACGAGGTGGGCTCCTTCGCGTAGCAGCACGTGGGGGCCGCGCGCCGCGGGGGCGCTCACCCGGCCGGGGACCGCCGCCACGAGCACCCCCGAGGCGGCGGCCAGACGGGCGTGGAGCAGCTCCGCGGGACTTTCGCGGGCCTCCACCACGATCACCATTTGCGCGAGCCCCACCACGATCCGGGCGCGTGCGGTGTGGCACCAGCTGCGGGGGGCGCACCCGCATGGCAGCTCCGCCAGGGCGCAGCCCACCCTCAGCAGCTCCCGGTGGAGGTCCCGCCAGATGGCGGGGTAGCAGACGTCCACGCCCCCCGGCATCACCGTCACCGTGGGGCGCCCCGCGTGCAGCGCCCCCGCGTGGGCGGCCGCGGGGATGCCCTCGGCGAGGCCGCTCACCACGGTGATCCCGCTCGCCGCCAGGCCCCGGGCGAGGCCGTGGGCGACCTCCATGCCGTAGTCGCTCGCGCGGCGGGTGCCGACGATCGCCACCACGGGCTCGGCCAGCAGCTTTCGCAGGCGGTCGACCCCGCCCGCCACGTGCAGCGCTCGTGGTGCGCCGGCCCCTCGTGCGAGGGTGTGCGGGTAGCGGGGGTCGTGGCGACAGATCCGCGCGATCCCCGACGGGGTACGCATCGGGGGGTCGGAGTTGCAGATCCACACGTCCCCCGCTGAAGGGCCATCGGCCGAGATGGCGAGTTGCTCGTAGCGCATGAGCAGGCCCTCCCGCTCCTCGTTGCCCGCTGCCGCGCGGATGAGGTCCCCGTCGGAGAGCTCCAGCAGGCTCACCAGGCGTCCGGGTTCGCGCCCGCGGTACTCCAGCCGCCCGTTCAGAGCGCCCAGCAGCCAACTGCGGCGCAGGCAAGTGGGGCAGGCACTCACGCGGCCCGCCTGCGTGAGAGGGCGGCCTCCCCGCGCAGGGAGATGGCGAGCGAGACGTCTTGCTCGCGTGTGCGCGCGCTGCCCTCCAGGTCGGCCGCGGTGCGCGCCACGCGCAGCACCCGGGCAATCCCGCGGGCGCTCATGGTGCCCTGCTCCTGGGCCGTGCGCAGCAGACGTTCGGCGGCCTCGCTCAGGGCGACGTGCCGGCGCAGCATGGGGGCGTCCATGTGGGCGTTGGCGGTTACGCCCTCCTGCCGCAGCCGCGCTGCCTGGCGCTCGCGGGCGCACAGCACCCGCTCGCGGATCTGGGCGGAGCTTGCGGCGGGCGCCCTGCCGCGAGCGGCTCTGCCCGGGGCTCCGCGGGGGCGTTCCAGTTGGGCGACGAGGTCGATGCGGTCGAGCAGCGGGCCGCTGAGGCGCCGGCGGTGGCGGGCGAGATCGCCTTCCGAGCATTTGCACCGCTCTCCGTCCCCCAGGTAGCCGCAGGGGCAGGGGTTGGTAGCGGCGATGAGGGCGAAGCGCGCGGGGTAGACCGCGGAGTGCCGCGCCCTGACGATCGCCACACGCCCGTCCTCCAGCGGCTGGCGCAGAGCCTCCAGGGTGGGACGGGCGAACTCGGAGAGCTCGTCCAGGAACAGCACCCCGCGGTGGGCGAGCACCACCTCGCCCACCCACCCCCGCCGGGCACCGCCCACGAGGCCGGCGGTGGTGATCGAGTGGTGGGGCGCTCGGAAGGGGCGCCGGCGGATCAGCTCGCCGTCTTCCAGGGCGCCGGTGATGCTGTGGATGCGGGTCACCTCGATCGCCTCCGCGCGGCTCAACGGGGGCAGGATCGTGGGCAGCCGCTGGGCGAGCATCGTCTTGCCGGTGCCGGGGGGACCGCTCAGCAGCAGGTTGTGCTCACCCGCGGCGGCCAGCGTGAGCGCCTCGATCGCGGGGCCCTGGCCGCGCACGTCGTTCAGGTCGGGGCCCGCCGGGCCCCCAACGGGACCGCCCGAGCGGGCGTGCTCGCCGTCGCCCGGGAGTGGCTTGGGCAGTGGGTCCCCGGCGCCGCCGCCGAGGATGCGGGCCACGCTTGTGAGGCGCTCGGCCACCACCACCCGCAAGCCCTCGACGAGGGCCGCCTCCCGCGCCCGCGTGGGCCCCAGCACGAGCGCCTCGAGCCCCTCCTCCCGCACAGCCTGGGCGACCGCGAGGGTGCCGTGACAGGGGCGCACCTCGCCGTCGAGGGCGAGCTCGCCGAAGAGGGCGTGGCTCTGGAGGAGCTCTCCGGGCAGCTGCCCGCTGGCGGCGAGCACCGCGCAGGCGAGGGCGAGATCGAGTCCGGGGCCGATCTTGGGCACGTCGCCGGGGGCGAGGTTGGCGGTGATGCGCTGCTGGGGGAACTCATAGCCGGAGTTGAGGATCGCCGCCCGCACCCGATCGCGCGCCTCGCGCACGGCGACGTCGGCGAGGCCCACGACGGTGAACACGGGCAGTCCTGCACGGATGTCCACCTCGACGGCCACGGGCCGGGTGGTGAGTCCTTCGATCGTGAATGTGCGTGCCCGCGCAAGCATGATGGCGTTCTCCAATGTGTGGGTGTGTGTGGGCCGTCGTATGAGACGGCTGTCCGCACGGTAGGAGTTGCTTGGGACGGTACGCTCGGCCGGCTGGGGAATCTTGGGAGAGCATGTATCGGCGACTTCGGCGGGGGTGCGTGGAGCCGCCGGACCAGTCCACTTCGGGCGGGGGGACGGTCACAGCATGTATCGGCGACTTCGGCGGGGGTGCGTGGAGAGGTATATGTTCTTTTTGGGCTGCGTATAGCTATCGTTATACACGCGCGGATTTTTAATATTCACGTCCCCGCGTCTCGAGATTGATAGATGTGTCCAAAGATGGCGCCCCGGGACGCACGGCCTCTTTTGGAGGCGCCCTGAGTTCGTGGAAGGCGGGTTTCGGACGCCGCAACGTTTTTCGTTGCGCTATGATGAGAAGATGCCGGTGAGCACAGCCGAGAAGGTGGTGGCGCTGAGTGAGGACTTCCACTCTCAGCGCCGCCTCGCGGAGCTCCTGGGGGTGAGTCCGGCGCAGGTCACGCGCTGGCGCCGGGGGCAGGGGATCGACGAGGCGAACGCCCGGCGGGTGGACCTGTTGGAGCTGGTGATGTCGAGCCTGCTGCGGCTGTACTCGCCGGAGACGGCGGAGCTGTGGCTGCACGGCCTCAATCCTGCGCTGGGGGATCGCAGGCCGATCGACCTCGTGCGTGCAGGGCGCACGGGGGAGTTGCTCGACGCAATCGCCCAGGAGCGCGCGGGCAGCTTCGCGTGATTCTCTGGCGGCTGCTGGCGTGGCGGCGGGAGTCCTCGCCGACGCAGCCGGGTGGGGCGCTGTGGTTCCCGCGCGAGCTACAGGGATTGGGACGTCACGACAACCCGGATCGCTACGGCTGCGTGTACGCCTCGGAGTTCGCGGTGTCGGCGGTGGCGGAGGCGCTGGCGCCGTTCCGTGGAACGGGGAGGCTGATGCCGGGGATGCTGGTGCGGGCGGGCATGGAGCTTGCGCTCGTCCGCCTCGACCTCGAGGGTGAAGATGTGCTGGTCGATCCCGGGGATGGTGCGACCGTCGGCGGCACGGCGAGGAGTGGCGGGAGCATCGGGCGGGAGCGGGTTGGCACCCACGCCGAGGTGGGAGAGGGGGGGCGCATGGTGGACCTGGACGACCCGCGAGTGCTGGAGGCCAACGGTCTGCGTCCCTCGGGGGTGGCCACTCGCGCGCGCACGGTCACCCAGGCGTACGCGGGGCGCCTGTTCGAGGAATACCCCGCAGGGCTCGGCCTGCGCTGGTGGTCGACTCTGGAGGCGAGCCTGATCAACGTTACGATCTTCGACCGGGCCGCCCCCCACCTCGCGGTTGCGGGGATCGAGGCGCTGACGCTGGAGCACCCGGCGGTCCTGGGGGCGGCAGATCTGTTGGGGCTAACTGCAGAGGGCCGCGGGTAGCGCAGTTGTGTCACACGTGGGGGCGGGGCCGGCGGCTGCAACCTGTCGGGGTGGCGCTTGTGCTTGTACGGCTGTGGGCCGCTTGGCCCTGCGACCTGTCGGGGTGGCGCTTGTGCTCGAAAGGCCGTGGGGCCGCTTCGGCCTGCAACCCGTCGGGGTGGCGCTTGTGCTCGTAAGGCCGTGGGGCCGCTTCGACCCCTACAACCCGTCGGGATGGCGCACGACAAACCCGCCGGTGGACTCCATGGAGCCCGACCAGCGGGTGCCGGTTTCGGCGAGGGCGACGGTGTCGAAGCGCCGGCCGTCGATGGTCATCCAGGCGTGTTCGGCGTTGGCGTAGATGGTGATGTAGCGTCCGGGGCCGGGTTCGCCGTAGGACTCCAGGCCGGTGGAGTCCTCGGGGGAGCTGAGTAGGCCGCCGCCGTGGAGGGCGTAGGAGACGGAGCCGGAGCAGTCGTAGCCGGAGGAGACGAAGGAGCCGTGGCCGCCGCCCCACACGTAGGGGCGGGTGGCGATTTCGTTGGCGGCGTCGATCACGCGCTGGACCACTCCGAGCCCTTCGCCGCCGGTGCTGGAGGAGCCGCCGCCGCTGGCGCCCCCGGCGGAGCTTGAGTGGTGGGGGAAGGCGGAGGGGGAGGGGTGCAGGGTGGGCCCGGAGGGGAAGCCGAGGGCGTTCCAGGTGGCGGGGCCGACGACGCCGTCCACGTGGAGGCCGTGGGCGGCCTGGAAGTGGCGCACGGCGGCGAGGGTGGCGGGGCCGTATTCGCCGTCGGCGGAGACGCGGAGGGCTTCCTGGAGGCGCATCACGTAGCCACTGTGGGAGAGGTGGATGGGGGCCTGGGGGGCGCCCGCTCCGGCACCGCCGGTGGCGCCGGTCCCCCCGATCTGGCCACCGGCCTGGGCGTTGCCGTCTGTCTGGGCGTCCCCGCCAGCCCGTGCGCCGCTCTGATCGTTGCCGTTCGCGGGTCCGCCGCTGGTCTGCGAGCTGCCGGGGTCATTGCCCTGTCCGGCACCTCCCTGCGCACCGCCGGCGCCACCGCCCTGCCCGCCAGCGCCCGCGGGAGCGTGGTGGGTGGGGGGCAGGACGAGGGCGGAGGGGGGAGGGGTGAGCTGGGGCTGGTCGCGCTGGCCGATGGCGTGCCAGGTGGAGGGGCCGACGACGCCGTCGACGGGGAGCCCGGCGTGGGCCTGGAGGCGCCGGATGGCGGCCTCGGTCTGGGGCCCGAATTCGCCGTCCACGGAGATGTGGAGGGCGGCCTGGAGGGCCTTGACGGCGTGGGCTTCGGTCTGGGCCACGAGGTCGGCGGTGCGGATGTAGGCGGCGGCGGTCTTGCCGGCGGCGGAGCCCTGGCTTTCGACGCCGGGTCCGGCGGGGGCGATCGCGCTGGGGGCTTCGTTTGAGAGGGTCCCGCCCGCCTCGCCAGCTGCTTGGGCCCCGCCGGCGCCTTCCTCGCTCGCGGCTTCGCCCGCCCCGGAGGCTTCGCCTTCCGCGGGGGCGAGGGTCCCGCCGGAGCCGGCCACTTCGGAGGGCGGGATGACCTCGCCGTAGCCTTCGACTTCGACGGGCGCGGGGGTCCCGCCGAGCCCCTGGGCGGTGGCGGGGGGGGAGCCTTCGACTGCCACGGGGAGGACGCTCGCGACGGCCTCTTCGGTGGCGCTGGCTTGCACTGAAGCTCCGGCGGTCCTGGCCCCGGTGGCCGCGCCGTTGGCCCCGGCGACTCCGGTGGATACGTCAGCGAGGGCGGCGGGGGGTAGGACGGAGGAGCCGGTTTCGCGCACCTGGCCGGGGGCGGTTTCGCGGGTTTCCCCGTCGAGGTCGCGGATCACGGCGGCGCCGGAGAGCACGGGGGGGGCGTGGGAGGCGAGGGCGCTGTTGGTGGTGACGCCGGCGACGCCGTCGACGGTGAGCCCGCGGGTGGCCTGGAAGCGGCGCACGGCGGTTTCGGTGGCGGACCCGTAGACGCCGTCGGCGGGGATCCCGAGGGCGGCCTGGAGCAAGCGCACGTGGCGCCCTTCGGAGCCGGGGGTGAGCACGATGTGGTGCTGGGTGGTGGTTACGGGCTCGGGCGTGAAGGCGGGGTCGGCGCCAGCGAGCTGGGCGCCCCCGGAGTCGAGCAGGGGGGATAGGCTCCCGCCCGCCCCGGCGGTGAGAGCGACGAGGGCCCCGAGGGAGAGGCGCTTGGCGCGGGTGGAGGCGGGCACGAAGCGCAGCTGGGCGGCACGGCGCCGGGCACGGGAGCGCCCAAGGGAGAGCTCCCAGGGCTCGCGGTCGGTGAGGTCGCGGAGCTCGAGCACGCGCCAGGAGGCGCGGGGGACTCGGCGGTCGGTCAGAGCGGAACCGCGGCGGGGCCTGGCGGAGGGGGAGGGGCGTGGGCCAGCGGGCGCGGAGCGGTGACCCAGATCGTCGCGGGGAAGGCCGTGGTCTGGATTATCCAGGGGGGAGCCGGGGCGCGAATCCTCCAGGGTGGCGCTGGCGCGAAGCTCGGCGAGGGCGGCGGCGGAGCGGATCTCGGCCAAGGTGGGCAGGGACGTCGTGGAGGCGCGCCTGTCGGCGGGGCGCCCGTGGCCACGCGTACGGCCGGCGGCCCGCTGGCGGCGGGCGCGGGAGCGCTCCAGGGAGGCTTCCCAGGGCTCGAGGGCTGCAAGATCACGGGAGTATCCCGGCATGGGCAGGCACGCGTCCTTTCTGGACATCTCTTGTGGGCGCCTACGGGGTTAGCTGTCGGGCTCGCGCAATGCGCTACGCCACAATGTGTGGCGATTCGCCCCCCGCAAAGCCTTGTGTGGGCTCTGCATTTGGGTCCCCCGTTCTCCCTCCCCGTGGGGAGGAGGATTCGGCACGAACGGGGGCACCGTACCAGGTATCGGTGCAAGATGCATCACATGGGAAGGTGTGCAACGGTTCTTGCCGACGGCCCCCGAAATGTTGGGGACCTCTGGAGATCATGGGTGACGTGGGGCTCCGAGCGACGGGGGGTGTGGTCAATTCGGAGTGGCGGTGGGGCGGGACGGCGTGCGGGGCGCTCGGGAAAAGGCGTACGGGGCGCTCGGGAAAATAGATTCCTGAGGGCGGGGCGTGGGGATTTCGGAAGGATGGATGGTGGGCGACGGCTCGCGCGTGGGGGAACCGAAAGTAGAATGTGGAGCAGATGGGCACTCCCGATGTGAAGGCCCCGCCAGAGGGGCACCCTACTGCGGAGGACGGGCCGGCGGAGGGCGGCGGCCGTCCGCGGCTGGGCCGGGGGGTGCTGGCGCTGATCGTGATC
>DATMPY010000106.1:0-19580 GCA_035566955.1 Solirubrobacteraceae bacterium
CGTGATCGCCGACGGTGACCCCGGCGGTGGCGTAGTCGGCGATCAGGCGCTCCCAGCGACTCAGCGGCCGCAGTGAGGGCGCCTCGGGGAGCTCCAGAGGCAGCGCGAGCTGGGTGCCCGCGCGGGTACCGCGACCGGGGGTAGCGACCCCGATCTGCCACAGGGCGAGGCGACGCCGCGCATCAGCGGAGCCAGCCGCCTCGGGCACACCATCGGTGTCCACCAGGCCATCGCAGGCCCCGGACCAGGCGAGCTGCTCCAGCGTGGGGCGCCCGGCGCCGCAGCGCGCAGCCAATTCCCCAAGGCTCTGGAAGGCCCTACCGCGCTCGCGCTCGGCCACGAGCTCGCGGATCTCCTCGGTGCGGACGCCCTTGATGTAGCCAAGGCCGAGACGCACCCCGCCATCCTCCACGGTGCACTGCACCCCGGAGGCGTTGACGTCGAGGGGCAGCACGGGGATGCCGCGACCTTCGGCCTCGTGCAGGAGGGTGTCGGGGGCGTAGAAGCCCATCGGCTGCTCGTTCAGAAGGGCACAGAGGAACTCGGGGCCGTAGTGGACGCGCAGCCAGGTGGACTGGTAGGCGAGCAGGCCGAAGGCGGCGCCGTGGGCCTTGGGGAAGCCGAAGCCGGCGAAGCCCTCGACCATCTCCCACACGCGCTGCGCGGTGGGGAGATCGGCGCACACGTGGCGCTGGGCGCCGGCGATGAAGCGCTCGCGGTGGCTCTGCAGCGCCTCGTGGGAGCGCTTGCGGCTCATCGCGCGGCGCAGCCCGTCGGCCTCGCGGGGGGAGAAGCCGGCGAAGGCCTGGGCGACCTCCATGACCTGGTCCTGGAAGATGATCGTGCCGAGAGTGCTCCACAGCACCCCGCGCAGGGAGGGGTGGGGATAGGGAATCTCATAGGCGGGGTCCTCGCGCAGGCGCCGGCGGCGCTCGATGTAGGGGTTGATCGCGCCTCCCTGGATCGGGCCGGGGCGCACGATCGCAACCTGCACGGTCAGATCGTCGAGATCCTCGGGGAGGGTGCGCCGTAGCGACTGCATCTGGGCGCGGCTCTCGATCTGAAAGACCCCCACGGTGTCGGCGCGGCGGATCGCGCGGAAGGTGTGGGGATCGTCGAAGGGGATGCGCGAGAGGTCGATGCGCTGATGGCGCGCGTGGGCGATCAGCTCGACGGTGCGTTCCACCGCGGAGAGCATCCCCAGCCCGAGCAGGTCGATCTTCAGGAAGCCGGCGTCGGCGCAGGAGTCCTTGTCCCACTGCACCATCTGCCGGCCCTCCATCGCGGCGGGCACCACGGGGCAGCTGTCGATCAGGGGCCGCGTGGCGAGCACCATCCCGCCGGAGTGCTGGGAGAGGTGGCGGGGCAGCCCGTAGGCCTCCGCGGCGAGGCGCGCGAGCCAGGCCCAGCGGGGGGAGGTCGCCGGGGATACTGCGTCGGATCCGGGGGGCCCCTCATCCCTGCGTGCGGACCCCGGGCGGGTGGGCCGCTCTCCAGCAAACACCGTGTCGATGTCGTGCTCGGCGGCGCCACGGTGGTTGTCCGCGGCCCGGGCCATGCGCTCGATCTCGCCGGGGGGCAGGCCAAGGACCTTGCCCAGCTCGCGGATCGCGCCGCGAGCGCGGAACGTCGGGAAGGCCGCCACGAGCGCGGCGCGCTCGTGGCCGTAGCGCTCGTGCACACGGGGGATCAGGACCTCGCGGATGTCGCGGGGGAAATCGAGGTCGATGTCGGGGAGGTGCTCGAGGCCGGTATGCAGGAAGCGCCCCAGCAGCAGATGGTTGCGGATCGGGTCGATGTGCGAGAGGCCGGTGAGGTAGCAGACGATCGAGGAGACCGAGGAGCCCCGGCCACGCCCCGGGGCGAGCAGCGCGCGGGCGGAGTCCGGCCCGCGCACCTCCAGGGCCACCTCGCGGGCGAGCTCCAGCAACTCGTGATGGAGCAGGAAGAAGCCGGCGAGCCCCAACGCGTCGATGATCCGCAGCTCCTCCTCCAGGCGCACCTCGGCCTCGCGCAGGGCTCCATAGCGCTCATCCAGGCGCACGCGGCACAGCTCGGCCAGGCGGCGCATCGCGCCGGGGTCCTCGGCCCCGGGGTAGCGGTAGCCGAGGTCGGTGCCCAGGTCGAAGCGCAGCGCATCGGCGAGGCGCAGGGTCTCGCGCACCGCCTCGGGGTGCTCGGCGAAGCGGGCCGCCATCGCCGCGGGGGCGCTCAGCACATGGCTGTGGTTGCCCCGCCGCAGGGGCTCGGAGGCGTCGAGCGTGGTGTAGTGGCGCAGCGCCACGAAGGCGTCCTGCAGCTCGGCGCGGGAGCGCGCGTGGGCGTGGACGTTGCCGGTGGCCACGCACGCCACCCCGAGGCGCCGGGCGAGCGCCTCGAAGGCGCGGTTGCGGGCGCGGTCGTGGCGGGCGTAGGGGCGCTGCAGCTCCACGCGCAGATCGCTCGGGCCGAACGCCTCGCGCAGCCGCCGGGCGGCGGGCTCGTCGTCAGCCCCCCGGCCGATTGCGGATCGGGCGGCGCATCCCGTGAAGCACACGAGGCCTTCGCCGTGCTCGATCACCGCCTCCAGGCTCACCGACGGCTCGCTGCGCTCGCGGCCGGGCCCCTCCCGGGTGTGGGCGTGCGCGCGGGTCAGCAGACGGCAGAGGTTGCGCCAGCCCTGCGCGTCGCGTACCAGGAGCGTCAGGTGGCGCCCATCGGGGAGGTCGATCTCGGCGCCGTGGATCGCGCGCAGCCCGCACTCCCCGGCGGCCTGGGCGAGCTCCATCGAGCCGGAGACCGAGTTGTGGTCGGTGAGCGCCAGCGCGGTGTAGCCGAGCTCCGCGGCCCGGTAGGCGAGCTCGGCCGGCTGCGATACCCCGTCCAGGAAGGAGTAGGCCGAGTGGCAGTGCAGCTCTACATAGGGTGGCGTGTCCACCATCTCAGCCCGCCTGGGCGAACCACTCGCCGGAGCAGAGGTCGTGGAAGACCACGAGGTTGCGCCCCCGCGTGCTCACCACCTCCCAGTAGCGGCGCCGCAGCGGTCGGCCCGTCCACCAGCGATCCTCCACCAGCCAGGACTCCCGCACCTGCTCGACCCGCCGGCCACCCACCTCCCGGGGCGCCCCGCCAACGCCCATCCGCACCCGCGCGGGGCGGGGCAGGTTGAGCGCCCGGTTGACCATCACCCCGTGAAGGGGGTCAGCACAACCCGCCGCTCGGGCACGCGCGAGTCGGGATCTATGCACAGGGCGCGCAGCGCGGCCTCGGGGCCGGCCGCCGCGCGCACCTGGGCCACGGCCTCCCGCAGGCGTACGCTACGCACCACCCGGCCACCGGCGGGATCCGAGTCCCCACTCAGCAGTGTGCCCTGCGCCCCCTCCGGCGGCCCGAAGCGCTCGGCCGCAAGGCGCAGCTCCGTCGCGGGCGCCGGCAGCAACGCCACTCGTGGCGCAAGCGCCAGGCGCAGCCGCCGCGGGTCGGAAAGCGCTTCGCGGAGCACCACCCGCTCCCGCCACGTACCACCCTCGACCAGGCGCGCGGCGAGCGTCAACGCGCGCAGCGTTCGCCCGCGCCGCTCCGGGCGGGCCAACAGGCGGTCCACGAGCACGCCAAGGACACGCTCCAACACCAGTCCCGAGCCGTCCTCCCACAGCTCCAGCGACTCCTCCAGGCGATCCTCGACCGTGCGCGTGCGCAGCGGATCGTCCTCTCCGCGAGCCAGGCGTCGGGCGAGTACACCAGGCGCTCCGAAGCGGTCCGCCACCGCGTCGCGCCCCAGCGCCGCGAGCTCGCCCAGCGTGCGCACCCCCAGCCGCGCCAGGGGCTCCACCAGCGCCGCCGTCTCCGCCCGGTAGCCCAGCAGCGCTACCGACCTGGATGCGAGATAGCGGCGAGCCCGCGTCCCCTCCCGGACGAGCGCCGGGCGGCGCGAGCGGACCTCCAGCGCGGCGGCCAATGCACAGAAGCGTGTCGGCCCCGCCCCCACCCGCGCTGGCCGAAACGGAGATTCGCGCCGCAGGCGCGTGTCATCCGGCTTCGGCCGAAACGGGGACCGATCAGGGAGACACTCGCTCCGCTCGCATCCCCGAATCGGCCAGCGCCGCAGGCTCGTGTCACCCGGCTTCGGCCGACCAAGCGCGTGGCGTGCGGCGGCGATCACTCCCTCGTCTCCTCCGTGCAACCCACGCAGGCCGTCGGACTCGAAATACGCGAGGCCCGCCCGCGCGAGCTCCAGGGCGGCGCCAATCCCCTCCAGCGCCCGCGCCGCCCGCTCCCACTCCCGCGCCACACCCAACGGGTCCCCGGCCACCAGGCGCAGCTCCGGGCAGCGCGCCAGCGCCTCCCCCAACGCCATCCCACGCGCGACCCCGAACGCCTCCGCCGCCCCCGACACCTCCCCCACCCGGGGCTCAGACCCCGGCGCCGGAGCGATCGCCAGCGCGCGCCCCGCCAGCGCCTGCTGGCCGATCTCCGATCGGTCGCCGGCGGCGACGATCAGCTCGAAACGGGGGAGGTGGACGCACACGACCATATACGAACACATGTTCGCATACGTTCCCCCGACGTCGCCACAGACAGATGCGTCAATCCCCCCACTCCCGGGGAAGTCGGGAGGAGGCCTGCCCCCCGCTCAGTCCATCCCCAGCGGGCCCTCCGCGGAGCCGCTGAGGAACTGGCGCACGAACGGGTTTTCCGAGGAGAACATCTTCGCCGCGTCCCCCGCCTCCACGATCCGCCCGCGCCACAGCAGCGCGATGTATTCGCCGATCCGCCGGGCGGAGGCGATGTCGTGGGTGACCACGATGTAGGTGCCTCCGTACTGGCCGTGCATCTCCTTGATCAGTTCGCACAGCAGCGCGGTGCGCACCGGGTCGAGGCCCGAGTCGGGCTCGTCGAAGATCACGATGTCCGGCTCCATCACCAGCGCCCGCGCGAACCCCGCCCGCTTGCGCATCCCCCCCGACAGCTGGTTGGGGAAGTAGGCGATCGCGTCCGCCAACCCCACGTCGGTCAGGCGCTCCCGCACCCGCTTGGCGATCTGGGCCTCCGACATATCCGTGTGCTGGCGTAGCGGGAACGCCACGTTGTCGAACAGCGACATCGACCCGAACAGGGCCCCATCCTGGAACAGCACCCCGATCTTGCGGCGCAGCTCCAGCAGATCGGGCATCGCCAGCTTGGGGACCGATTTGCCTTTCACAATCACGTCCCCCGAGTCGGGGAACATCAGGCCGATCAGGTGTTTGATCAGCACGCTCTTGCCCGTCCCCGAGGGGCCCAGCACCACCGTGACCGTGTCGTCCGGGATCGCCACGTTGAGCCCGTTGAGCACCGCCACCCCCCCGAGGCGCTTCTTTACGTCGTAACAGCGGATCGACCACTCCCCCCCGCCGTGCTCGCTGTCCCAGTCGAACTCCGAGTGGTACTCGAAGTGCGCCGCCGCGTCCAGCGTCGCCTGCGCATCCGCCGACGGGGCACCGTCCCCGGCCGGGCCCTGCCCGTCCGGGCTCTGGCCGTCCGCGGGCCGCTCCGGGTTCTGTATCCCCTCCTCCGCCATCAAGGGGATACTAGCCTGCGTCCCCGACCGTGGCAACAGGCGCTCTCGCCTCATCGGAGGCGGCGGCAGTCATGCGCTCCTGGGAGCCTGCGCCCCGACCGTGGCAACAGGCGCTCCCACGGGGCACCCACGACCTCGACCAGGCTCGCGCGCAAGCACCACCCCTCAACGGCGCCCGCATCGTAGTATCGCGCCATGGCCCAGACCATCGCCGTCCTCTCCCAGAAGGGGGGCACCGGCAAGACCACCGCCGTGCGTACCCTCGCCGACGCCCTGCGACGCGCCGGGGTGCGCACCCTGGCCGTGGACCTCGACCCCCAGGGCAACCTCTCCGACTACTTCGACGTCCCCCCCGACGCCCAGCCCACCATCGGGGACGTCCTCGGCGGGCGCGCCCCCGCCGCCGAGGCGATCCACGCCGACGTGATCCCCGCCAACCTCAACCTCGCCGAGGCCGAGCTCTCCCTCGGCGGGCGGCTCGGGCGCGAGCTCACCCTGCGGCGCGCGCTCGCCAAGCTGCCCGGCGACTCCTACGAGCTGATCCTGATCGACTGCCCCCCCTCCCTCGGCCTGCTCACCGTCAACGCCCTCGTCGCCGCCGACTACGCCCTGATCACCGCCGAGGCCCAGTACTTCGCCCTCCAGGGCGTCCAGCAGGCCCTCGAGGTAATCGAGCTCGCCCGCGACACCCTCAACCCCGAGCTCGAGCTCCTCGGCGTGCTGCTCAACCTGGCCGACATGCGCACCGTCCACTCCCGCGAGGCCCTCGCCTCCCTGCGCGAGCAACTCGGGGAGCGCGTGCTCGACACCGTGATCCGCGCCTCCATCGCCTACGCCGAATCCGCCGAGCGCGCCACCTCGATCCTCGATTACCGCCCCGACCTCGGCGCCGACTACCTCGCCCTCGCCGACGAACTGCTCGCCCGGATGCCCGGCTTCGCCGAGGCGCGGGGGCGGCTCGCCGATCAGCGGAGCGCCTCCGCGTAGCCGCCCTCGTTCGAGTAGCCGCTGAGACGCCCGCGGGGCGAGCTTACAGCGCCCCCACGTAGGCCCCCTGGGGCTCGAACGGGGCCCTGATCAGCTCCGCCCAGCCCTCGATCTCCCCCCGCAGCGCCTCCACCACCGCGCCGGTCTGCTCGTAGAAGCACCACACCAGGACCGTCGGGCCCGCCCCCGAGATCGTCGCCCCCAGCGCTCCCAGCTCGCGGGCCCTGCCCGCCAGCTCGTAGGAGCGCGGGTAGAGGTGCGCCCGGCGCGGCTCGTGCAAGCGATCGTGCAGGCCGCGCCCCACCAGGTCCCAGTCGCCCCGCGCCAGGCCCAGCGTGAGCAGCGCCCCGTGGGCCACGTTGAACACCGCCTCTCCGAGCGGCACCTCCGCCGGGAGCGCGGCCCTGGCGGCCTGCGTGCGCACCGGGTCGTGGGGCACCACCGCCAGTGCCTCCAGGCCCGTGGGGGCGTCGAAGCGCACCACCTCCCCATCCGCGCACACCACGAAGCCCCCGTGCAGCGCCGCCGCCACGTTGTCCGGGTGGCCCTCCAGCTCGCTCGCCACCGCCAGCAGGTCCGTGTCCAGCTCGAACATATGGTCCGCCGCCATCAGCCCCGCCGCGATCGCCGCCGCGCTCGACCCCAGGCCCCCGGAGAGCGGGATCTCCGAGCGGATCCGGAACGTGAACCCGTCCGCCGGGTGCAGGCGCTCGAACGCCCGCACGCACAGGTTCTCCCGGCCCCGCGGCAGCGGCAGCTCGGTCTGCACCGCGAACTCCCCCGTCTCCTCCACCTCCAGCTCCACGTGCAGCCCCAGCGCCGCCGCCATGCAGTCGAACCCGGGCCCCAGATTCGCCGAGGACGCCGGCGCCCTGACGACCCGCCTACGGATCACCCAAGACCGCCTCCTCCAGCGCCACCGTTTCCGCCGCGCACGGGATCACCCTGCCGTTGCTGTTGTCCAGAGCTGTCTGCTGGTCCTTCAGGCCGCGCCCCGTCATCACGCACACCACCCTGCTGGCCCCCTCCGCCCCGTACTTGAGCAGGCCCGCTACCGACGCCGCTGAGGCCGGCTCGCAGAACAGGCCTTCCTTCGCCGCCAGCAGCCGGTAGGCCGCCAGGATCTCCCCGTCCGCCACCGCCCGGATCGCCCCCCGCGAGTCCGTCATCGCCGCCATCGCGTCCTCCCACCGCACGGGGTTGCCGATCCTGATCGCGCTCGCCACCGTCTCCGGGTGGGCCACCGGGTGGCCCAGCACCAGCGGCGCCGCCCCCTCCGCCTGGAAGCCGAACAGCCGCGGCGCCACCCCCATCTCCCTGAACCCCCTCCAGTAGGAGGTCACGTTGCCCGCGTTGCCCACCGGGATGAATAGCGCGTCAGGGCCCCCCTCCAGTTCCTCCACCAGCTCGAACGCCGCCGTCTTCTGGCCTTCCACGCGGTATTCGTTGATCGAGTTCACCAGCGTGATCGGGTGGCGGTCCGTGAGCTCCCGCACCAGTTCCAGGCCTCTGTCGAAGTTGCCCGACAGCGCGATCACCCGCGCCCCGTGGATCAGCGTCTGCGCCAGCTTGCCCATCGCGATCTTCCCGTCCGGCACGATCACCGCGCAGGTCAGGCCCGCCCGCGCCGCGTACGCCGCCGCGCTCGCCGCCGTGTTGCCCGTGGATGCGCAGATCACCGCCTTCGACCCTTCCCGCACCGCCGCCGAGACCGCGCAGGTCATCCCCCGGTCCTTGAACGACCCCGTGGGGTTGCCCCCCTCCAGCTTCAGGTGCACCTCCGCCCCCACCATCTCCGAGAGCACCGGCGAGTGCACCAGCGGGGTGCCGCCCTCGCACAGGCTGACCACCGGGTCCTCCGGCGCGAACGGCAGGTGCTCCCGGTAGCGCTCGATCAGGCTTGGTCTCATACGAACTCCTCTTCTATCACCCTGATCGCCCGCGGCGGGGCCCGCACGAAGTCCAGCTCCCCCAGGCGCCCCAGCGCCTCGCGCATCCGCGATTCCGCCAGCGGGTGGGTCACCATCACCAGGCGCGCGCTCTCCCCCATCCCCCGCTGCACCACCGACTTGATCGATGCCCCCCGCTCCCCCAGCACCTGCGAGATCGCGCTCAGCACCCCCGCCCTGTCCGCTACCTCCAGGTGGATGTAGAACGAGCTCTCCACGTCCTCCACCAGCTTCAGCGGCTCCCCCGCCGGGCCCCTCCGCGGGATTGGCGCCGGGTGCAACATCACGCTCACCACGTCCCCCAGCACCGCGCTCGCCGTCTGCCGCCCCCCCGCGCCGGGGCCCGACATCGTGATCTCCGTGATCGCCTCTGACTCCACGGTCACCGCGTTGAATGGGCCCCCCACCGACGCCAGCGGGTGGCCCGCGTACAGGAACGCCGGGTGCACCCGCACCGACAGGCCCCCGTCCAGGCGCTCCGCCGTGCCGATCAGCTTCAGTCCCAGACCCAGCTCGCGCGCGTACTGCAGGTCGTCCCCGTGCAGGTGCTCGATGCCCTCGTAGCGCACCTCCCCCAGGCTCACCGGCGTCCCGAACGCCAGCCGCGCCAGGATCGCCATCTTCGCCGCCGCGTCCCGCCCGCTCACGTCGTCGCTCGGGTCCGCCTCCGCGTACCCCGCCCGCTGCGCCTCCGCCAGCGCCTCCTCGTAGCTCGCCCCCCCCGCCATCTCCGTCAGGATGAAGTTCGTCGTCCCGTTCACGATCCCGTGGATCCGCTCCACGTGGGCGCCCGCCAGCGACTCCCCCAGCACCCTGATCACCGGGATCACTCCCGCCACCGCCGCCTCGAAGCGCAGCTGCACCCCCCGCTCCCCCGCCGCCGCGAACAGCTCCTCCCCGTGCTGGGAGAGCAGCTGCTTGTTCGCCGTCACCACGTGCCTCCCCGCGGCCATCGCGCGCAGCACGTACTCCCGCGCCGGCTCGACCCCCCCCATCAGCTCCACCACCAGCTCCGCCCCCCCCAGGATCTCCTCGAAGTCCCCCCGCGTGCGCGACAGCACCCCGCTCAGCACCGGCCGCCGGCCCGTCAGCCGCTCGATGTGGCCCGCCCGCTCCTCGAGCAGCTCCGCGAACGCCGCCCCCACCGTGCCCGCCCCCAGCAGGCCGACTTTGAAGGGTTCGCCCGCGCCCGCGCCCCCAGGCTCGGGGGAGCCGGCTTTGGCGGGGTCGGCCGAGGCCGTCTTGGCGGAGTCCGCTGACCCCGCTTTGGCGGGGTCAGCGAAGCCGGCTTTGGCGGGTTCAGACATCGCGGGCGGTCAATTCCTGGACGCTCTCCCGGCGCACCACCACGCGGGCGTCGCCGTCCCGGCAGAAGATCACCGGGGCGCGGGGAACCCCGTTGTAGTTGTTGGCCATCGCGTACCCGTACGCCCCGGTCGTGGGGGTCACGATCACGTCCCCCGGGCGGGGGTCGTCGAGCAGGGCCTCCTTGACGATCACGTCGCCCGACTCGCAGTGCTTGCCCGCCAGCACGCACCTTGTGCTCCCCCCCAGGCGGTCCGCCACGTGCGCCTCGTACACCGCCCCGTAGAGCATCGGGCGCAGGTTGTCCGACATCCCCCCATCCACCGCCACCCACGTGGACACGTTGCGCTTCACGCTCTGCACCGTGTACAGCGTCACCCCCGCGTTGGCGCTCAGCGCGCGACCCGGCTCGATCAGCAGGCGCCGGGGGTGGGTGGGGTCGAACAGGTGCTCGCGCGCCGCCTCGATCAGCGTCTCCACGTAGTCCTCGATCGCCGGGGGGCGCTGTTCCGCGGTGTACGCCACCCCCAGGCCCCCGCCCAGGTCCCACGTCGCGAATCCCTCCGCTCCCCCCAGGTCCCTCAGCACCGCCAGCTGCTCGACTTTGCGGCGGAACGGCTCCAGCTGCAGCAGTTGCGAGCCGATGTGCGCGTGCACCCCATCCAGGGCGAGGCCCTCGATTGCGCGCACCCGCTCGATCGCCTCCCCCACCTGGTCCATCCCGAAGCCGAACTTCGAGTCCGCCTGGCCCGTCGAGATCTTCTCGTGCGTGTCTCCCTTGACGTTCGGCGTCACCCGCACCAGCACCCGCTGGGGTGCTCCGCCCCAGCCACGCGATCCTGCGCCGGACTCTCCGCCCGGGCCACGAGATCCTCCGCCGGGCCCTCCGCCGGGCCCTCCGCCCGCGCCACGCGACTCCCCGCCTCGGAGGTCCCCCCGCGAATCTCCCCCCAGATTCGGCTCCCCCAATAGCGCCTGGAGGCAGTCGATCTCGTCGAAGTTGTCGATCACGATCAGCCCCACCCCGTGGCGCAGCGCCATCCGCAGCTCATCCTCTGACTTGGCGTTGCCGTGCACCACGATCCGCTCCGGGGCGAACCCCGCGTTCAGCGCCAGGTGCAGCTCCCCCCCCGAGGCCACGTCGCACCACAGGCCCTCCTGGGCGAACGTGCGCAGCACTGCCGTGCAGGGGAATGCCTTGGAGGCGAACACCACGTGCAGCTGCTCGTGGCCCGCCCGCCGGCCCGCCTCCAGGAACGCCCGCGCCCGCGTGCGCAGGTCCTCCTCCGCCACCACGTATGCCGGCGTGCCGAACTCCCGCGCCAGCTCGATCGTGTCGCAGCCCCCCACCTCCAGGCGCCCCCGCTCGTTCACGCGGCTGCCCAGCGGGAACACCCGCTCCAGTCCCCGCATCAGGCTGCTCGTCAGCTCTGTGGCCATTGCGCCCTTGATTATCGCGTGCCCGTTGAATGGCCGTGGGACGGGGGCAGCGGAGGCGCGTCGAGCCGGCCGCTGAATGGCGGCGGGATGGGAGCATCGGAGGAGCCCGGGCGGGCCCCCATGGGACGAACATACGTTCGTCCGGGCTGGGTGCTTGTATGAGGGAGCCTCGATCGGCTGCGGAGCGTCAACCGGGAATGAGACGGCCGCCCCAAGCCATAGAGTGCCCGCTGAACATGGCTCACACCAGACCCCCCATAGCGAAAGATCCGCCGGTCCGAGCGCAAGAGACGCCGGTCCGCAAACGCCGGACCCAGGGAGGCACGGCGACGTCCGATGTGGTGGTCTCAGCCGTCGTCGGCGGCAACGCCGACATCTTCCCGGACATCCTGCGAATGCACGTGCCCAAAGGCGCCGTCGTGGCCGATGTGACCTACGGCAAGGGAGTCTTCTGGCAGCGCGTCCCCGCCAACGACTACGTGGTACTCACGAGCGATCTCCAGACAGGTGTCGACGCGACCGCGTTGCCCTACGACGACGAATCGCTCGACGCCCTGGTGCTCGATCCGCCGTACATGGAGGGGCTGTTCCGCCGCGATCAGAGCCACATGGCGGGCAACGGCACCCATGCCGCGTTTCGCAAGCACTACTCAAACGGACAGGCAACCAATGGCGACGGACCGAAGTGGCACGATGCGGTCCTCGATCTTTACTACAGGGCGGGCATTGAGGCCAAGCGCACCCTGCGCAGAGGGGGAGCTTTCATAGTCAAGTGCCAGGATGAGGTCAGCGCCAACCGGCAGCGTCTTACCCATGTCGAACTGATCGCCCATTTCGAGACTCACGACTTCTACTGCAAGGACCTGTTCATCGTGGTGCGCCCCAATCGGCCCGGCGTCAGCCGGGTCAAGAAGCAGGTGCACGCGAGAAAGAACCACAGCTACTTCCTCGTCTTCATCAAGTGCGCGGCAGGCAAGGGACGCACCGCAAAGAGCGTCGCGGTGTAGATGGCAGCGGCCTGACCCGATCTACATCGACCACATGGCTACAGAGCTGTCTCTCGACCGGGTTCTGCAAAACATCAAGGACCCCCACCGCTGGACCGACCCGGAGATCATCCTTCAAGTGTTGGAGAGCACACCGAGCGTACGGGGCATGGTCTACGGCAACCTTGCCGAGGTCCAGCTCTCGCGCTGGCTGGTGGACAACGGCGTTCCGCTCGAAAACCAGCTGCGCGACGACGACCACGCAAAGACGAAGTCCGACAGGACGATCATCCACCAGGGCCGTCGCTACACGATTCAGGTCAAGTCGATGCAGACTGGCAGCATCAAGGAGAATGGCGCGGGGAGATTTCGTGCCGGCATACAGTGCGATGGGAGCGACCGCCGACGGGTCACCTTGCCAAACGGGCATCACGTGGAGACCACCAACTACGTGGCCGGCGAGTTCATGGTCCTCGCCACTCCGCTCCACCCCTTCACCCAGCGGTGGGACTTCGCCTTTCGACTGAACAGCACGCTCGACCGCACAACTTCGGCCAAGTACGCACCCGAGGACCGCCCCTATCTGCTGAAGACCATGGTCCCGATTTCCTGGCCGCTCGAGAATCCCTGGACGACGGAGCTGTTCGAACTGCTCGCGGATACTCCAGACCTCGGGGATGTGGTCACGACCGGCTACGGCCCGGAGCCCGGCTTGGTGCGGGCCCCCGGTACCGAGGGCACAGTCGAGATCTCAGACCCAGACGAAAAGAGGCTGTTTTGATGCCCCGGCATGGCGGGCGTTGAGATAGATATGTATTTTTTTACGGGCGTATAACTTTCATTATACGCAACTCAAAAATTTGTTATCAACATCAGCCCGTGCAGGACCGTGGTCAAGCCGTCGCGGGGCGCAGGTCAAGCCGTCGCGGGGACGCAGGTCAAGCCGCCGCGGGGACGCAGGTCAAGCCGCCGCGGGGACGGGGGCGTTTTCAACATCAAGCCGTCGCGGGGTGAGGGGCATTCGACTCGGGCCCACCCCCGCCGGGCCCACCCCCACTGGCGGACCCACCGCCCGGCCCCCGGGCTCGCAGCCCGGCGAGGCCCCGGCCGCGCATCATCAGGGCGAGCCACACGGCGCCGAAGAGCATCAGCCCGATGCTCTCCAGTTGCGGGGCGGTGAGGCCGACGAGCACCTCGCTGTTGCGGCGGATGAACTCCACCAGCAGGCGCTCCAGGCCGCTGAGCACGCAGTACAGCGCGAACACCACCCCGGGGCGCACGCGGTCGCGCAGGTGCCACAGCAGGTAGGCCACGAGGCCCATCGTGATGGTCTCGTAGATCGGGGTGGGCTGCACCGTCACACCGGGCGGGGTGGGGACGGTGCCGTGGGGGTAGCCCATCGCCCAGGGCAGGCTCGAGCGGATCCCGTAGTCGCCGTCCCCGGAGACCTGGCAGCCGATGCGCCCGATCGCATAGCCCAGGGCGAGCGCGGTGGCGCACATGTCGAGCATGATCAGCTGCAGCTGATCGCGCCAGCGCATCCACCCGAGCACCCCGACCGCTCCCCCGATCGCGCCCCCGTACCAGACGAGCCCCGAGCCCGAGAAGATGCTCCCCAGGAGGTTGTGCTCGACCTGGCTGTAGTTCTGGATCACGAAGTACCCGCGCGCCCCCACGAGGCCGCCCACGAGGGCCGCGAACACGATCTCATATGCCCAATCCACCGGCTTGTCGAGCTCCCGCAGCCGCCGCGCGATCAGCAGCCCGCAGGCGAGGAAGCCGAGCGCGAACACCACCCCGAAGCTCTTGATGGAGATGCCGAGGACGTCGAATGTGGGTTTCATCAGCGCCTCCCCTCATGCGTTCCCGCGGCGAACCCACACGGAGCTAGGTGCACGTCAGCTAGGAGGCAGCCGGCCAGGGGATCTCTGCGCGGGACGATCATCGTGGAGGCGGACTTTAGGGAATCGCAATCTGCTTCTGCGACAATCATCCTGATGGCTGCCACCACCCACAGGAAGGGCCGCTCCGCGTTCGGCAAAGATACGGGCCTGCAGGCGCGGATGGTGCTGACGATGTTCCTGCTGGTCGTGGTGTACGTGGTGCTTGTGGGCGTGCTGTTCGCGGTGGGGGCGAGCGGGGTGACGATCCTGATCGTGGCGCTGGGCCTGATGGCGGTGCAGCTGTTCACCTCCGACAAGATCGCCATGGGGACGATGGGCGTCAAAGAGGTCTCCCCCGCGGAGGAGCCCGAGTTGCACGGGATCATCGAGCGGCTGTGCGTGCAGGCGGACCTGCCCAAGCCGCGGGTCTGCGTGATGGAGCACCCCATGCCCAACGCCTTCGCGATGGGCCGCTCGCAGAAGAAAGCGACCGTGTGCGCCACCCGGGGGATCCTGCAGCTGCTCTCCCCCGCGGAGCTCGAAGGGGTGATGGCACACGAGCTGACCCACGTGATCAACCGCGACGTGATGGTGATGACCCTGGCGAGCTTCTTCGCGATGGTTGCCTCGCTGATCGTGCAGTTCGGCTTCTTCTTCGGAGGGGGCTTCGGCGGGGGCGAACGCAACAACGAAGCGCAGACGGCGATGTTCGCCGCGATCGCCGTGGCCGCGGCGGTGTACGCGATCTCCTTCGTACTGCTGCGCGCCCTCTCCCGCTACCGCGAGTTCGCCGCCGACCGCGGCTCGGCCGTGCTCACCGGCCGCCCCTCCGCGCTGGCCTCCGCGCTGCTGAAGATCAGCGGCACCATGGAACAGATCCCCGGCCGTGACCTGCGCACGGTGGAAGGGATGAGCGCCTTCTTCATCCTCCCCGCCCGCGCGAAGAACTCGCTGATGAACCTGTTCGCCGACCACCCCCCGCTGGAGCAGCGCCTCGCCGCGCTCGAGCGGCTGGAGTCCCAGTTGCAGGGCACCGCCTAGCCGACGATGGTAGTGGGTTGACGAGGTTGATTGATTTTTTAAATAGGCCCCCCAAGGGGGGCCAGGATGGGTCGCGCACGGCACTCTCAGGCAGGTTCGGCGACGACGCGAAGCGCGGTGCGTGCAGGCGGGTGGGCGATATCGCAGAGAGGCACTGGGCGCGGTGAGCCTCCGGGACATGCTCACGGGCCGCCACCAGGTCAAGGGGCCCGCGCCGGACCATCTGTTCGCGATAACCACCGCCTACATCGCGCTGCAGACCGAGCACCAGATCGACCCCGCGGGCGCCGCGGCGATCGTCTTCCAGCCGCTGCAGACCAGCGAGTTCGAGGCGACGATCCGCGAAATGGAAGAAGTGGTGAAGGCCACCGGGGGCGAGACCGGCACCCAGGTGGCCACCCAGGACGACAGCTATGGCTACCGCTGGATGGTGCTGCGCAACCCCCCGGGGACCCCCAGCGTGGAAGACCTCGCGGTCGGCATCAACGCCGTCTCCAGCTCGATCGAGCTGGGCGGCCACGGCGAGCGCCTGCTGTGCGCCGTGTTCGCGTTCGCGGACTCGCACAAGCGCCCCGTGTACTTCATCTACAACTACAAGCGCGGCTTCTGGTACCCGTTCGTGCCAGCCGGAAGCCCACAGGAACGCTCCACCGAGCGCGAGCTCCAGCTCAAGGCCCAGATGCAGAGCGAACTGCCGATGGAGCCCGAACTGGAGCGCTGGTTCCCCCTGTGGGGGATACCGATTTAAAAAGCTGGGAGAGGGCAGGCCCGGGGTGGGCGGGACTGATTCGTACCCTCCCCCTTGTAAAGGCTCGTGGGGGTGGATATATATATTTTCAACTGCGTCTGACTATGGTTACACGCAGTTCATTTTTTTACTATCGGCCCCTCAGTCAGTCGGGGATCAGCCCCTCGCCGGTGAACGCAGCGGCGGCCTCGGCGAGCGAGATGTCGGGCGGCGGGAGGATCAGGTCGGAGCCCTCGAGCGCGTCGTCGGCGAGCGGGGTGCCGTGGTCGCGGACGAACGCGAGCAGGGAGTCGTAGGAGCTGCGAAAACCGTGCTCGTCGCCGGCGTGCACGGCGGCAAGGACAGCGTTGTCGAGCTCGTGGAGGGGCCCGTTCTCACCGTCGAGCTGGTACTGATCCTCTCCGGAGATGCGCACGATCATGCCTGACCGCCCTCACCCGGAGCCTGCCCAGCCGCGGCCTCCGTGTCCGCGGCGGATGGCGACCCGCCGGGCGCGGGGATCTGCCCTGCCGGGCCGGCGCCAGCGCCAGCGCCGACTTCCGCCTTCAGCTTGGCGAGGTCGTCGTCGACCGCGGAGGACGAGGAGAGCTGCTTGAGCTGGCGGTCGATGTCGTCTTCGCCGGAGCCCAGCGCGGTGATGTCGTCGAACGTCCCCGCCGCTTCGAGCTCGGTGACGGCGTTGGCGCGGGCCTTCATGTTTTCGGTCTTGTCCACCGCGCGCTGCATCGCGAGACCCACATCGGCCATCTGCTCACCCACGCCGGTGGCGGCTTCGGAGATTTTCACCTGGGCTTCGGCCGCGGAGTACTGGGCCTTGATGACCTCCTTCTTGGTGCGGAAGGCTTCGATCTTGGCGCGCAGCTTCTGCTCGGAGTCGACCAGTTTCTGCTGCTGGTCCTCGAGTTCGGCGACCTGGGTGTCCAGCGACTGCAGCTCGGTCTGCACCACGTTCTTGCGCTCCAGCGCCTGACGGGCGAGGTCCTCCTGGCCGCCGGAGAGCGCCTGGCGGGCCTGCGTGTCGAGCTTGACGACCTGCTGCTGCATCGTGGTCTCCTGCATCTGCAGGCGCTTCTTGGCGGTCACCACATCGGCGATCCCCTTCTTGACGTTCTGCAGCTGTTCGACCTGCTTCTGATAGCTGTAGTCGAGGGTCTCCGCGGGGTCTTCGGCTTTGTCCAGGAGCTTCGATACCTTCGCCTTCACCACGGTTGACATGCGCCCGGTCAAGCCGGCCATTGCGTTCCTCCTGAGTTCATCTCTGCTCGGGGGCGATATTGGGGGGGAGGCTCAAGCGTAGCCTACGGGGGACCGGCGGACGCCGAGGGCGGGCGCCGGGCGGGGGGAGCACAAGCCGAACCGCGGGGCCAGACCAGGCGCCTACAACCCGACAGGGTGGCGCCGCGCGAAGCCGCTGTTTTCGGGACGCAGGGGGCGCCAACGGGGGCCTTGCTGGTTGGTGAGATCGTCGACCGCGCTGGTGTCCAGGCGCAGACCGGCGACCGTCATGTAGGCGTGTTCGGGGTCGGTGAAGACCGTGACCCACTGCCCGATGCCGTGGCCGCCCCACCCCATGAATTCGGAGGAGTCCATCGGGGTGGCGAGCAGGCTGGCCCCGTGCAGGGCGAAGGAGACGGTGCCCGAGCAGTCGTAGCCGGGCGAGACGAAGGAGGCGTGGCCTCCCCCCCAGATGTAGGGCAGGCCAACGATCTGGTTGCCCGCCCAGATGATCTCCTGCACCGCCAGGGGCGC
The DNA here is from genome assembly GCA_035566955.1 of Solirubrobacteraceae bacterium. GTDB lineage: Bacteria > Actinomycetota > Thermoleophilia > Solirubrobacterales > Solirubrobacteraceae > Palsa-744. The sequence goes on from DATMPY010000106.1 coordinate 17,628, forward strand.
CGACATCGGCGCGGCGGCGAGGCCGCCGTTCACGTAGCGCCCGGTCATACCGGGGACGAGCAGGTCGGGTTTGGTGGCACCCGTCAGCTCCACCGAGCTGCCGCCGGTCTCACCATTGATCTTGCCCACGGGCAGGGGCGGGGTGTAGGGGACAACCTGACCGCCGAGGGTGCGTTCGTAGATCGGACCCTTGTAGGCCGCGAAGCGCAAGACGTGGGCGGTGACCGGGGCGTTGTGAACCTTGGGCTTGCTCGGGGCCCCTTCCGCGGGGGCGCCCCCGGAGGTGACGGGCGAGGGTGTGCCCGCGGGGGTGGACCCGGCCGGGGTGGTCGTGGTGGTTGGGGAGGAGAAGGAGCCGGACGAGGCGGTCGAGGTGGTGGCGGCGGAGGTTCCCCCCGCCGTTGCGGCGTTTTTGCCCGAGCTGTGGGCCAAAGCCGCCGCGGGGCCCGCGGTAGCCAGGATTGCCAAACTGCATAGCGTTGAGCCCAGGGCTCGAACCCGCAAAACACAACCTCTTTCGTGGGCCTGCGGGGTTAGCTGACGGGCTAGCGCTAAAAGAGCCTGCGCTTCCCACGGTTTCACCGTGGGATTCGCCCCAACAACTTGGGTCCCCCGTTCCATGGCATCTGGCCATGGATTCGGCGTTCGCGGCGGAACCCTAGCAAAGCGCAACGACGGTTGCGCGACATGCACCGCATTTCCCACGTTTTTCCCGCAAATGCCGGGAAAATCGGGGCCGCTGGTGGTGTCGCTAACCTCCTCGGCCAATGCTCCCCCGCCGCCTCGGCTCACACCCACCAGCGACCCGCTCACACCCGCCAGCGATCCGCTCACACCCGCTGGCGACACGTCCACAATTGCTGGCGGCGGCCGTGCTCGCCCTCGGGGTGGCCCTTGCGGGATGCGGCAAGACGCTGCCCGCCGAAGGCCAGGGCCGGGGAGCCGCGGTCACCACGGTGGCCAGCACCGGCCAGCTGGCGGCGAGCGGGCTGGCGACCAAGAACACCACGCGACTTGGCGGCGCGGACCCTGTGGCGGACGCGGCGGCGGTGGCGCTCGCCACATATCCCGGGCTCACCCCGGCGAGTCGCCCGCAGGCGGTGGTGCTGGTCGACGCCCGCGACTGGCCCGCCGCGCTGGCGGCGACAGCGCTGGCCAGCGCCCCCCTGCGCGCCCCCCTGCTGTACAGCGAAGGCGACTCTCTCCCAGCCATCTCGGCGCAGGCGCTGGCGGCGTTGAAGCCCACCGGTGCTGCGCTGCTTGGGGGGGCCCAGGTGATCGAGGTGGGAACCACCGCCGCCCCCGCGGGCTATCGCATCCGCACGCTGGGCGGGGCGCAGACCAGCGACGGACCCGTCGGCAGCGGGCATTCCGGCGGAGGACCGACCGGCGGGCCGACAAGCGACGGACAGGCAGGCGGGGGATCAGGCGCTGAAGCTGCCCGCGCGCCGGCTGCGGTGGCGGCTCAGGTGGAGCGGCTGGTGGAGATCCTCCACGGCGGGGCTCCCCATCGGGTGCTCGCGATCGGGGCAGCCGGCCCGCGGGCGCTGGCGATGCCCGCGGCGGGCCTGGCCGCGGAGTCGGGCGCGCCGGTCCTGCCGGTGGGCGCGGCGGGCATCCCCCCGGCGACCCGCGCGGTGCTCCTGCGTCTGCGGCGACCGACGATCTACGCGGTGGGCCCCCCGGCCGCGGTGAGCCACACGGTGCTCTCCAAGCTTGCCCGACTGGGCTCGGTGCGGCGGATCTACGCGGGGCCGGTGGCAGGCGGCGGAGATCCCGCCGAGAACGCGATCGCGGTGGCCCGCTTCGGCGAAGGGGCGTTCGGCTGGACCATCGAACAGCCTGGGCACGGCCTTGTGTTCGCCAACGCCTCCCGCCCGCTTGACGCTCCCGCGGCGGCTCCCCTATCCGCGAGCGGAGAGTACGGCCCACTGCTGCTGCTGGAACGTCCGG
>DATMPY010000107.1:0-5480 GCA_035566955.1 Solirubrobacteraceae bacterium
GTCATATGGGAAGACGCGAAACTCGAAAACGCCACGGGGCAGAACCTGTCGGGCACGGAGGGAGCTGAAGCGAGCGGAACGGTGGCGAAGTTCACCGACCCGGACAAATCGGCCACCGCGAGCGAGTACTCGGCGATGATCGAATGGGGCGATGGCTCCACATCGGCGGGCACTGTCAGCGGAGGCGGCGGCAGCTTCGCCGTCAGCGGCATGCACACCTACGCCGAGGAGGGAAGCTTCACGATCACGGTCACGATCACCGACGTCGATGACTCGAGCAACGGCGCGAAGACAGGCTCGACGGCGAACGTCGCCGACGCTGCGCTGGCGTCCGAATGCGCCACGCCGGCGACCACAGTGCAGGCGTTCGCGGGGCCGACAGCCAGGTTCACCGACGGCGATCCTGGCGGGATGAGCTCGGACTACACCGCGAAGGTGGAATGGGGCGACGGGACCGAATCGGCCGGCACGGTCAGCGCCGGCACGGGTCCCGGGCCGTACACGGTCTCGGGCTCTCACGCCTACAGCTCCACCGGTCCGTTCACGATCACGACCACGATCACGGATGCTGGCGGCAGCAAGACGGTGGCGACATGCAGGACGCTCGTGTTCGCGTTTGCGCCAGGTGGCGGCTCGTTCGTGATCGGCGACGAAAACAGCGCGACAGGGACGCCCGTGTCCTTCTGGGGCGCGAAATGGTGGAAGAACAACTCCCTGAGCGGCGGCAGCGCGCCGCCCAGCTTCAAGGGATTCGCTGAGAACCCAGCCACGCCGAGTTGTGGGACAGCCTGGAGCACGGACCCGGGCAACAGCACCCCGCCCCCCGCCGGGCCGCTGCCGGCATACATGGGCATCATCGTGGCGAGCAAGATCACGAAGTCGGGCCCGCAGATCTCTGGCAACACCGTCCATATCGTCGTCGTCAAGACGAATCCCGGATACCAGCCAAATCCCGGCCATGCCGGGACGGGCACCGTCGAAGCGCAGGTCTGCTGACCGACACACCCGAGCGACACGCATCGAAAAGGGGGAGCGGGCAACCGCTCCCCCAGCGTCAGCGATCAGGTCGGAGGTCGTGCTGGCACGGCACCCGATCGCCACAACGACGCGGCGGTCGAGACGCACCGCTACTGCCTTCGCACAAGAGCGAGCGCCTCGGTCGCCCGATCGGAGACTGTCGAGTTGGACGACCAGCAACAGCGCCCGGCGGCACTCCCCTGGCTACTGCTCCTCTGCGATTGCGAGCGGGTGCTGGTCAGCGCGGGCGTTGCCCACCTCGGACGGCGGGGCGCGATTCGCCGGCGTCGTGAGCACCGCGGGCAGCTGAAAGCAGGTCCGCGACCCCGGTCCACCGCGAGTCGCGCAAATCGTCAGAAGCGAGACCGAGCCAAGCGCTCCGGGGCGGTAATGCCACATGAGGGATTCCGAGGGCAACGAGCTATCGATCGGCACCAGGGAGTCGGGCAGCCCAGATCCCCTGCAAATGGGCCTGCCCCGGGCGCGCCTTGAATCGAGAGTAGACATGTGGATTCCGCCTTCAAGCGGCATCGGTGCCACAAGGCGTCGTGGTGGTCCATTCGCGCCGTTCGCCCGATCGGGCTCAACGCGAAGCGAGACGACGCGAGGGCTTGCGAGCCGAGCCCCCCACCGTCGAGTCCTACGGTCTTGGCAGGGCTGGACCAGTCCTCACGCCGGGGGCGGCGGGAGGATGCCGGTCTTGCAGAAGGAGTGATCGGCCTTCTGGGCTGATTTCACCGTAAACCCGGGGCCGCCAGCTCCGTCCGCGACTGCCTCAGTCCCGCCGAATTCGTGCGCAAATGAGGACACGTCGTAGCCGTGGCAGGAAGCCGGGATCGAAGCGGGTTCCGGGTTTGGCGTCGCCATCGCCGACGACACAGGAACCGCAAGTGCTGCTGCGGCGGTGAGCGTAGTAACGATGCGTTTCATAGCGGACCTTCCTTGGAGATGTTGGTACACACGGGCGTTCCCGTCGCCTCGGACGAGCAGCCCGTGGGTCTGAGGAAGGCACATCTTGCCTGCAGGTGAGCTAATGCGGCCCGATCGTGGCCAAACGTTGGCTGCCGTAACCCGCTGCTCGCGGGCCTGGCTCGCCTAGGGTGCGGGACCTGAGGCTCCGGTTTTGGCGGGTGTTGTGCTCCTCGCACCCGACGGAGAGGGTGCCGGCGGCGTGGTGAACGTGGCGTCGGCCGTGCTGATAGGGCGGCCGGCTTTTGACGCGGTGAGCTTGTAGTGGTAGGTGGTTCCCGGCGCCAGGTTGGCGATCCTGGCGCTTACCGCAGCGGCGGAGGTGCCGGCGCCCAGCGCGATGGGACTGCCGGGCACGCGGCCGCCGTAGCTCGCGGTTGCGCCGTACTGGAACTGGTAGGTCGTGGGTACCCCCTGCGGGTTGACGGTGCCGTTCAGGGTCGCGGCCGACGACGTGAGCGCGGTCACTGGGGCGAGCCCAGCGGGCGCCACGGCGACCGGAGTGCCCGCTTTGGGCGCGGTCGCGCCAGGCGTGGTTGCGCTCGGCGCCGGGGCAACCGTGGCGGTGCCTGGGGAGGTGACGAAGGCCGGCCCCGTCACCGATCGTGCGACGGAACTTGTCGTGGAGCCGGTGTCTCCAGCGAGCTTGACCAGTGCGGCGGCGAGTACGGCCAGCGAAAGGCCCGCCACGACCGCGACGGCGATCATCGGGACCTTCGAGTTCGAGGATGGCGCCAGGCGCGTGCGAGCAGCGGCGCCGCAACGCAGGCACCAGTCCTGGTCAGGAGACAGCGGCGCGCCGCACAGCGGACAGGTGTCCCCCTCGGGCGCGGGGATGCTCGCACCGGGCGATCCGGTGGGCGGGGACGGGGCGGAAGCGCTCACGCGCCCGCCGTGGGGCTTCGGGGCATATCTCGAGTCTACGAGGGAGCCGTTGGCGCTCGCGCGGGTCCGATCCGTCGGCTCGTACTCACCATCAACCGAGGCTTCCGACCTGGATCGCCGTGATCGAACGATCCATGTACTTGCCCGACGCCGCCGCTGGCGGCCCAGATTCCACGCCGTCGAGATGCACTTTGCAGACGATTTCGGCGGTTCCAGGACTGCTGAGTGAGCCGTCGCCGGCGAGCACCAGGTAATGGCGATTAGCTTGGGGGGGAACTTTGCCGCCTTCGCCGAGTGCGACACCGCTATAGCCGGAATCGATCAGGGTTTTTCCGAGCAGGAGTTCGCAACGAACTATGTAGGGTTCGTTCGATGACTCGTCGTTCTCGGCGATCAGCTTGCCAACCACGCTGAATTTGCCGGCGGGCAAGCTGAGCGTTGCGACCGTCTCGGGTGTATTGACGAGCGGTGAGAAGCTCAGGATTCCTTCGCCGGAGTTCGTGTTGAATGCCTTGCTCCCCCCTATTGCGCCTCCGGGCCCTGCCGGCCCGGCGGGCCCTGTGGGGCCTTCGACGCCCGGGATCCCCCGCAGTCCGGTCCGGCCCCTGAGTTTCTTGAGCACCTTCGGGTTGATCTGTCCCGTCGAATTGATCAAGTAGTGCTTTGCGGCCAGCGCTCCGCCGCTCATCGCGAAAACGAGCGCGAGCGTCGCGGTGACATTGGCGTAGGTGAGATATCTGCGAAAGGCCCCCCAGTGCATTGCCCGACCCTATCGCAGCGTTTCACAGCGGGTCGAGGTTCTCGTATTCCGCAAGCCTCGTCGCAGGCCGGCGCTTGACCGCGATGAGGACATACGTTCGCATGCGTCGCGGTCCCCGCCCTGGCCGTGAACGTCGATGCGCGCGGACTTCCCGCCCCGCGAGCCGTCGCGCGCCAGCCCGCTAGACGTGATGATGGAGGGCGAGGCGACGACGGACGTGCCGCCCAGGGGGCTGGGGCTCCCCTTCATCATTAGCCGAGGCTTCCCACCTGCGTTGCCGTGATCGAACGATCCATGTATTTGCCCGACGGCGTGCCCACTTTGCAGACGATTTCGGCCGTTCCGGGACTGCTGAGTGAGCCGGTGCCGGCGAGCACCAGGTAATGCCGCTCAGCTTGGGGGGGGATGTGTTTCCCAGAGACGTCTTTGCCACCTTCGCCGAGCGCAACGCCGCCGTAGCCGGGATCGATCACAGTTTTTCCGACGAATAGTTCGCAACGAACCATGTAGGGCTGTGTCGATGAGTTTTGGTTATCGGCGATCAGCTTGCCAACCACGCTGAAGTTACCCGCGGGCAAGCTGAGCGACGCGACCGTCTCGGGTTCATTTTTGACCGCTGGGAAGTCCAGTTCAGAGTCAGAGTTGGAATTGAACGCCGTGATCCCACCTCCCGGGCCGCTAGGCTCCCCCGCCCCGGGGACCCCGGCGGGCCCGCTGCGGCCCGGGGGGCCTTCTTTGCCCGAGAGGCCCGGCGGCCCAACCCTGCCCCTGAGTTTCTTGATCACCTTCGGGTTGATCTGTCCCGTCGAATTGATTATGTAGTGCTTTGTGTAGTGCTTTGGCTTTGTGTAGTGCTTTGCCGCAAGCGCTCCCCCGCTCATGGCAAACACGAGCACGAGTGTCGCGGTGACGTTGGCGTAAGTGAGGTGCCGACGAATCGACGAGCTCATCGCCAAATTCTACCCGGACGGATGCCGCGCGCGCCGGTCCTGTGGGCTCATCGGACATCACGCGTTCCCGTATCCCGCAGAGATCGGTCCCGATAATCGGTCATGTCCGTGGAGTGGCCACCCAATCGTCCGTTCGTCCAGACGCGGCGCCGGCCGGTGTGGCGGGAGTAGCCTGCGACAGGGGCTCGATTAGGAAGAGGAGAGGTCTACGGCCCGATGATCACGCTGAGATGCCTCAACTGTGGGCTGATGATGCTCTATGAGGGGTCGGAGGCAGATTTCTGCCCCAGGTGCCTGGCGCGATCTCGGCGGGCGGTGCAACTCATCCCCGTCAGCGACCGAGCTTCGTCCGTGTCCGGGCGCAGCATCGGCCGGCTGAGCATGCAAACGAGCGTCCAGGGCGACCGCCACCTGGTCGTCCTGGGTGGCGAGCTGGACATAGGCTCCGCTCCCCTGCTCGAGGCGACGATAGCTGAGGTCTGCGCCGCTGGAGCCAAAGAGCTGGTACTCGACATGGGTGGCGTTGAGTTCATCGACTCCAGCGGCTTGAAGGCGATCCTGCGCGGCAAGGTTCTCTGCGACGAGCAGGACTGCAGCTACGCGCTGACTCCTGCCCAACGGCCGGCCCAGGGCGTTTTCGAGACCACAGGCGTGATCGAGCGCCTACCCTTCCGCGACGCCGCGCCGGTCTGACGCGAGCGCACGAATCTATCGCTTCGAAGCTTCGCCGCCACGCGAAGCTCTGAGGCGTAGGGGCGCGAGGACACCCGGGGAAGATGCCCCCGCGCCCATTTCCAGCGCGCTCTGGAGGGAGGGAGCTGAACCTCCGGCGCTTCCCTGAACGGGCCCGGCGTGAGCGGGCTGCCGTCCAAGATCTTCACGATCCGCTCCCTCGATCA
>DATMPY010000108.1:0-9210 GCA_035566955.1 Solirubrobacteraceae bacterium
TCCCGCGAGCTGGGCCGCCTGGGCGAACGAGTCGTTGACGCCGGCCAGCATCACGTACTCGACGAACACCTTGCGGCGCTTGCGGGCGTAGTAGGCCTCGCACGCGGCGAGCACGTCGCGCAACGGGTAGCGCTCGTTGACCGGCATCAGCTCGGTGCGGAGCGTCTCATCGGCGGCGTGGAGCGAGAGCGCGAGACGGATCGGCATCGGGTTGGCGGCCAGGCGCTCGATCCCCGGGATCCAGCCGATCGTCGAGATCGCCGTGCGGCGGTGTGTGATCCCGATATCGGGCAGTCGCTCGCACGCGGCGAGCACGTTGTCGAGGTTCATCATCGGCTCGCCCATGCCCATGAACACCGCGTGGTCGACCTCGTCGAGCCGCCGGAAGTGAAGGGCCTGGTCGAGGATCTCCGACGCGGTCAGGTTGCGGGCGAAGCGCATCTGGCCGGTGGCGCAGAACGTGCACGTCAACGGGCACCCCGACTGCGAAGAGACGCAGATCGAGCGCCGTCCGTCTCCACCTCCCGGAGGGCTTCCACCTCCCGGAGGGCTTCCACCTCCCGGAGGGTTTCGATAGCGCATCAAAACCGCCTCCAGCGGCCGGCCGTCCGCTGTGGCGAACAGCGCCTTGACCGTGCCGTCGCGGGCGCGCACCTCGCTGCGGAGCTCGAGACTCGAGAATGGCACCTCCTCCCGCAGCCGTTCGCGCAACGCGCCCGGCAGATTGGTCATCTCCGCATAGCCCCCCGCGCCCCGCGCCGCCCACTCCCACACCTGACGCGCGCGGAACGATGGCTCACCGGACGTGGCGAGGGTCTCATGCAGGAGTTCGAGGTTCATGCCCTTTTTGGATGAGGATTTGGATAGGAGTTGTGGTGGCGCGAGGACAGCGGGTGCACGGGCCGAGCTTGGGCACGATGACACCTCGTCTTTGCAATGGTGGCACCCCATGCGTTTGGCCAAGCATCTCGCCCATGCCGGCATCGCCTCCAGGCGCGCCGCCGAGGGGCTCATCGCCCAGGGGCGGGTGCGCGTGGACGGCGAGCTCGTACGCGATCCCGCCCGCGACGTGGACGGGCACAACCGGGTCGAGGTGGACGGACGGCCACTCGCGGGTCCCGAGGCGCGCGTCGTCTACGCGGTGCACAAGCCCGTGGGGGTGCTCGCCACCGCCCGCGATCCCCACGGCCGCCCGACCGTCGTGGAACTGGTTCCGGGGGAGAGCCGCCGCCTCTACCCCGTCGGGCGCCTGGACGCTGACAGCAGCGGGCTGATCCTCCTCACCAACGACGGAGAGCTCGCCAACCTGCTCACCCACCCCCGCCACGAAGTTCCCAAGACCTACCGTGTGCGTGTCGCCGGGGGGCCGGTGGGGGAGCGGGCGCTGAGCGCGCTGCGTACGGGCGTCGAGCTGGAGGACGGGCCGACCGCCCCCGCGCGGGTGCGCCGCCTGGGGGGGCCGGGCAGGGGCTCGAAGTCGGCGGGGAAGTCGAGCTCGGCGATTCGGGAGCGTGGGGGCGAGGAACTGGAGCTCACGATCCGCGAAGGCCGCAATCGCCAGGTGCGGCGCATGTGCGAGGCCGTCGGCCACCCCGTGCTCGCCCTGCGGCGCGTCGCCTTCGGCCCCCTGCGGCTCGGCGACCTGCCTGCCGGCGCCCACCGCCGCCTGGGCGAGGCCGAGGTCGAGGATCTCCGGCGGGTCGGCCGCGGGCTTTGACAGAATCGCCCTCCATGCGCCTGTATGCCCTGCGGGGCGCCATCAGCGTTCAGCACAACGACGCCCAGGACATCCTGGACGCCACCACCGAGCTCATGACCGCGATCATGGAGCGCAACGCCCTGCGCCCCGAGCACGTCGTGAGCTGCATCTTCACCGCCACCAACGACCTCAACGCCGAGTTTCCCGCGGTGGCCGCCCGCGCGCTGGGCTTCGAGTCCGTGCCCCTGCTGTGCGCCCGCGAGATTCCCGTGCCGCGTGCGATGCCCCGCGTGATCCGGGTGCTGATCCACTACCACGCCGAGGAGGGCCACCTGGCTCGGCACGTCTACCTGCGCGAGGCCAAGGCACTGCGCGCCGATCTGGAGTCCGCGCAGTAGGGTATGAATCCTCCGCGAGGGTACCGCCGCGAGGCGTCCGGCGACGGGATCTATCGTCGGGAACCCTCGGATCGGAATCGAGAGAGGAGATCGATAAGGATGTCATCGGTGGGCAGGCTGTCGAGGATGTCATTGGCAGACAGGCTGTCGAGAACCTTGGCGGGCATCTCCGCCGTGCTGCTATGCATGGTGGGCTTTGCCCTCACGCTCGCCGGTGGGGCGGCCGCGACCGTCGAGTCCCACCCCCATGTCGGTCGGCTCCCCGGCTTCCCCCGCATCCGCGGGGCGATTCCGGTGCTGGGGTCTACCGCGGCCGTGAGCGCCCATCGGCGGCTCGTGCAGGACGCCTTCAAAGCCGCCCGCACGCGCGCCGAACACCATGCCGCCGAACCGAACGGAGTGGCTTCCGCGGGCTGCGGGGAAGAACTGTTCTTCTACTACAGCCAGGACGTCTGCTACCAGGGCGGGCCCGTGCTGCGCGACCCCACCGTGCACCTGATCTTCTGGCAGGGCCCGCTCACCGGCGGCGGCGAACCGGCCGAGGCCAAGGTCGGGCTGTTTCCCCCGGGCTACGAGGAAACGGTCGAGCGGTATTTCGCCGACGTGGCCCACGACCGTGGACTTGAAACCAACGTATTCGCCGTCGATCCCCAGTACGGAGCCGAAGAACCATCGGGGTCCGGGAAATATGCTCCCGGCGTCTACGCATCAACCTTCGAACCCGCGCAAGACGTCGCTGCGAGCCTCGACCCGTTTCCGGTGCTCGACGCCAAAGAAAGCGAAGAATGCGAAGACTTCGTCGAAGGCTACGCCGAAGGCCCCTGTCTGCTCGACAAGGGCATCCAGGAAGAGGTGAAAACCGTCGCCGAAGCCAAGGGCTGGGCCCGCAACCTTGAAAGCGTGTTCTTCGTCTTCACCCCACCCGGAGTGGGCAGCTGCTCGGCCGAAGGCTGCGCCTACAAGCAGTATTGCGCCTACCACGGCGATTTCGGAGGCAACGGGGTCTATCCGCCGGGCAACCAGACGATTTACGTCAACATGCCCTTCGTCGGCAAATTCGAAGGCTGCGACGCAGGAGTTCACCCGAACAATGTCGGCGAAGACAACGGCGCCGACGCCGCCATCGACGACGCGAGCCACGAGTTCAACGAGGCGATCACCGACCCCCTCGGCAGCCAGTGCAAGACGGGCGCCAAACAAGCGAGTGAATGCGAGCCGTTCTCGTGGACCGACGCGATCGGCCAGGAGATCGGCGACAAGTGCCTGCCCACCGAGTCCACCATCGCCGGCATCTACGGGGAACCGCTCGGCGAAGTCATACCGGGCAACTTCGTCACCGAGTACAACCAGCTGATCGGCGGCGACCACTACTGGACCCAGAGGGAGTGGAGCAACGCCGCCACCGAGCTCCAGGGCGGGTGCGTGCAACGGATGGTCCACACCGAATTCCCGGCCCCCACCGGGGCGCGGGCGACAGTTCCCGTCACCTTCGACGGCGCCCCCTCCGGCTCCCCGGGCGACCCGATCGAATACTGGGATTGGAACTTCGGCGATCACATCACCGCGGGGACCCCCGAAGCGACCGTGGCCCACACCTACGCCGCTCCCGGGACCTACGAAGTCACGCTCACCGCCTTCGACGTGTACGGCAACAGCAACACCTTCACCCAGACCGTGGAAGTCGGCCCCGCCCCCCCGCCCGTGCCTCCACCGGCGCCGATCGTCAACACCGTCACCGTCAAGGAACCCACTCCCACCCTCGAACACCTGACGATCGCACAGCTCGCCGCCAAGCTCGGGCTGCCCGCCAACGGGCGCAGGCTCTCCGGCGTCGGCTCGATCGCGCTCGGCCGCGGCGAATGCCCGCCCGCGTGCGGGGTCACCCTGCGCCTCTACGCGAACGTGTCCAGCACGGGCCATGGGCGCCGCCGCGTCAAGCTGGTGCAGATCGGCTCGCTGCACCTGACCATCGCCGCCAAGGGCACCGGTGCGCTCGCGCTCACCCTGAACGCCACCGGGCGCTCGCTGCTGCGCCGCGCCGGGCGGGCGGGCACGAATCTGAAGGCCACCCTGACGCTCGCGGTCGAAGACCAGCAGGGCGCCGCGTGGCAGCTCACCCGCACGCTGACGCTGACCGACGCGGGTGGCGCCGCCCGCCGCCGGCGCCGCTGAGCAGGATTGCCACAATACCGCGGTGCCCATCGAGTTCTCAGAGCGGATCAGGCGCCTGCCGAGCTACCCCGCGGCCGGCGGCTACGGCGACGCCGCGCCCCGTGTGCGGCTCGCCAGCAACGAGTCCCCCTGGCCGCCCCTGCCCGCCGTGCGCGACGCGATCGAGCGCGCCCTCGGCGGGCTCAACCGCTACCCCGACCCCGCCAGCACCGCGCTGCGCACGCGTCTCTCCGAGCGCTACGAAGTGCCCCCCGAGCGGATCGCCATCGGCAACGGCTCCTGCGACATCCTGCTCGCCGCCGGCGAGGCCCTGTTGGAGCCCGGCGCCGAGCTCGTGTACGCCTGGCCGTCGTTCTCGATCTACCCCCACCTGAGCGCCTCCTCCGGCGCGCGTGCCATCACCGTCCCCCTCGACCGGCGCGAGCGCCACGACCTGCCCGCGATGCTGCGCGAGATCACCGTCGCCACCCGCATGGTGGTCGTCTGCAACCCCAACAACCCCACCAGCACCGCCCTTCCCCTCGCGGAGATCGCCGAGTTCCTGGACCACGTGCCCCCGCACGTGTGCGTGATCTTGGACGAGGCCTACTGCGAGTTCAACCTCCTGGAGGACCCCGACGCCTCCGTCGGGCTGCTCGCCGAACACCCCAACCTCGTGCTGCTGCGCACCTTCTCCAAGGTCTACGGCCTCTGCGGGCTGCGCGTCGGCTTCGCCCTGTGCGGCTCCGAGGAGCTGCCCCGCGCGTTCGACCAGGTGCGCCAGCCGTTCTTCTGCAACGCCATCGCCCAGGCCGCCGCCACCGAGGCCCTGAACCACCAGGACGCCGTCACCGACCGCGTCACCCGCACGATCGCCGAGCGCATCTCCGTCGACGAGCGCCTGCGCGCGCTCGGCCTGCCGCTCGCCGACTCCCAGGCCAACTTCTGCTGGCTGCACCTCGGCGAGGAGAGAGACGAATCGGAGGTCATGCGCGGCCTGCTCGAGCGCGGGGTGCTCGTGCGCGGCGGCGCCGCCCTCGGGCGCGAGGGAGCGCTGCGCGTCACCTACGGCACCCCCCAGGAGAACGCGATCTTCCTCGACGCGCTTGCCGAGGTCCTCTGAAGGTGCTATACAGCTTCGGAGACGACCTCATGTCCACATCGGCTGTCATATCCCGCACCCTCGCGCCTGCCGACTGGTCGTTCACCTACGCCTACGCCTGGCGATTTAGCTAGGCGCTTCGGCCTGACCCGTCCGTGAGCGGGTCCCAAGGCCGCCCCGGGTCCCCGGACCGAGCGCCGCCCCGCCGGGTGCATCGCGCCCTCGTCACGATCCGCGCCGCACGGCGCGACTCTCGCAGAGCCACCTCGCCCCCCAGCGGGCCAGCACCTAACATTCCAAGCACAGAAAGGAACGACCCATGATGATCGTGATGAAGGAGTCCGCCACCGACGAGGAGATCGCGGCGGTCGCAGAGAAGATCGAGCGAGCCGGGGCGCGCGCCCACCCCAGCAGAGGCGCGCGCGTGACCGTGATCGGCGCGATCGGCGACGTCGAGCAGGACGCCTCCGTGGAGAGCATCGGCCTCGAGGGCCTCCCCGGGGTGGACCGCGTCGTGCCGATCCTCAAGCCCTACAAGCTCGCCTCCGCCCAGTTCCGCCATGGCGAGCGCACCGTCCTCGAGATCGACGGGCGCAAGGTAGGCGGCGAGCACTTCGCGCTGATCGCCGGCCCCTGCACCGTGGAATCGCGCGAGCAGACCATGCACACCGCCCGTGTCGTGCGCGACGCCGGGGCCACCCTGCTGCGCGGTGGTGCCTACAAGCCCCGCACCTCCCCCTACGCCTTCCAGGGCCTCGGGGTCGAGGGCTTGCGCCTGCTCGCCGAGGCCAAGGCCGAGACCGGCCTGCCGATCGTCACCGAGCTGATGGACATCCGCGACCTCGACGCCGTGCTGGAGGTCGCCGACGTGATCCAGATCGGTGCCCGCAACATGCAGAACTACCCCCTCCTCACCGAGATCGGGCGCTCCGGGCGCCCCGCCCTGCTCAAGCGCGGGCTCTCCGCGCCGCTGGACGAGCTGTTGATGGCCGCCGAGTACATCCTCAAGGAGGGCAACCAGGGCGTCATGCTCTGCGAGCGCGGCATCCGCACCTTCGAGAACGACTACCGCCGCACCACCCTCGACCTGATGGCCGTGCCCATCCTCAAGGAGCTCTCCCACCTCCCCGTGATCGTCGACCCCAGCCACGCCGCCGGGCGGCGCGACCTGGTGCCCGCGCTCTCGCTCGCCGCCGCCGCCGCCGGCGCCGACGGCATCATCGTGGAGGTCCACCCCAACCCCGACGAGGCCCTCTGCGACGGCCCCCAGGCGCTGCCCACCGACACCTTCGCCGAGTACGCCGCCACCGTCGAGCGCGCCGCCGCCCTCGCCGGCAAGGCGCTCAGCGCCGTCTGATGGAGCCTCGACGGAGACCCCGCGGCCGGACACCCCGCTCACGGGTGCGGGCGCGTGGCGGCGGGGAGCCCGCCCGTTGAGAGTCGCTGTCTTTGGTGCCCGCCGCCGCACGGAGCCCGTCCGTTGAGGGTTGCCGTCCTCGGCACCGGCCTGATCGGCGGCTCGATCGGATTGGCCGCCCGGCGCGCCGGCGCGGAGGTGATTGGCTACGACCCGGATCACGACGCAGTGCTCAGGGCGCTCCAGCTGGGGGCGATCGACGTGCGCGCCCCTGACATCGCCACCGCGGTGGGCGGGGCCCAGGTCGTGTTCGCCGCGGCGCCCGTCGGGGCACTCGCAGAGACCGTGCGCCAGGCGCTCGCGCTCGCCGGCCCCGATTGCGTGCTCAGCGACGTGGGCTCCACCAAGCTCGCCCTCCAGGACGCCCGGCGCGACCCGCGCTTCGTCGGCGGTCACCCCCTGGCGGGGGCCGAGACTGCCGGGGCGGCACATGCCCGAGCGGATCTGTTTGCGTCCTGCACCTGGTACCTCACCCCTGGGCCGAGCGTCGATCAGAGGTTGTACGAACGCCTGGCTGAGCTAATCGAGCGCTTCGGCGCGCGGCCCGTGGCGATCGCGCCGGACGCCCACGACCGCCTGATGGCCTGCGTCTCGCAACTTCCCCATGTGCTCGCCAACGTCCTCGTCACCCAGGCCGCCACTGCCTTCGCGCGCGAGCGTTGCCAGCCGCGAGGCGGCGCCGGCCCGAGCTTGCGCGACGCCACGCGCGTGGCCGGCGCCAACACCGCCGTGTGGGGGGACATCTATCTCGCCAACCGCCACGCGCTGATCGCGGCGATCGACGAGGCTGTGGGGCGTTTGACGGAGGTTCGCGCCGCGCTCCAGGCGGGCGACGCGCAGGCGATCTCGACATGGAACGAGCAGGCCCGGGCGGACCGCGAGACGCTGCTGGGCCCCGCCTCGTAGGGTGCGGGGACCATGAACCTTCGCTTCGAGCCCTCGGGCCCGCTGACCGGCGAGCTGCGGGCGCCCGCCGACAAGTCGATCTCCCATCGCGCCGCCCTGCTCGGCGCGATGGCCTCCTACCCGGTCCGGATCGAGAACTACCTGCACGCCGCCGACACCACCTCCACGCTCGACGCCGTGCGGGCGTTGGGCGCCCTCGTGGAGGTGTATCCCGGCGAGATCGTGGTGCGTGGAACCGGCCTGCGCGAGGCGCGCGAACCCGAGGGGCCGATCGATGTGGGCAACGCCGGCACCCTCCTGCGTCTGCTGCCCGGCTGGCTGGCCGCACAGGAGGGCCGCTCGTTCACGCTCGACGGCGACGAGTCCATCCGCCGCCGCCCCGTGGACCGCGTGGTCGAGCCGCTGGCCCTGATGGGCGCCGGGCTGCGGGCCACCGGGGGCCGTTTCGCGCCGCTGACGGTGCACGGCGCGCGGCTGCACTCGATCTCCTACGAGCTCCCCGTGGCGAGCGCCCAGGTGAAGTCGTGCGTGCTGCTCGCCGCGCTGGCCGCCGACGGCGCCACCACCGTCACCGAGCCCGAGCGCAGCCGCGACCACACCGAGCGGATGCTGCTCGGCGCCGGGGCCACCATCCATCGCAACGGCCGCCGCGTGACCGTCACCAATACGGACGAGCTGGAGCTCGAACGCATAACCGTGCCCGGCGACCCGAGCTCGGCCGCCTTCCTGCTCGCCGCCGGGGTGCTGGTCGCAGGCTCGCGCCTGTTGATCCGCGACGTTGGCGTGAACTGGACCCGCAGCGGCTTCGCGCGCATCCTCATGCGGATGCAGGGGATCGTGCTGGGCGACCTGGAGGACGAGACTGGCGAGCTGATTTCCTCCGAGCCCATCAGCGACCTCGACGTCGCCGCCGGTGGGCTGGAGGGGACGTTCGTGGGCCCCGAGGAGGTGCCCCTGGCGATCGACGAGCTGCCGTTGATCGCCCTGCTCGGCTGCTTCGCCGAGGGGGAGACCGTCGTGCGCGGCGCCCACGAGCTGCGCCTCAAGGAGTCCGACCGGATCGCCACCGTGGTCGAGGGCCTGCGCGCCCTCGGCGCCGACATCGAGGCGACCGAGGACGGCTTCGCCGTCACCGGGACCGGGGGCCTGCGCGGCGGTGTGCTCGACGCCCACGGCGACCACCGCCTTGCGATGCTCGGCGCCGTCGCCGGCCTCGCCTCGCGCGAAGGCGTCGAGGTCCGCGGCATGGAGGTCGCCGCCGTCTCCTATCCCGGCTTCGTCGAGGACCTCGAAGGGCTCGCCGCGTGATCGGGCCCGCGACCCGCCGCCGAGTGGTGGTGCCCGCGGCCTTTACTTGCCTCTTGGTCCTTGCCCGCGTCGCGCCAACCCGTGCGCGGGCCGTCGTTCGCGCGGAGGGGCCGATGTGCCGATGGTGATCGCGATCGACGGCCCCGCCGGCGCGGGCAAGTCCACGGTCGCCCGCGCGCTGGCCCGGGAGCTCGACTTCGCCTACCTGGACAGCGGCGCGATGTACCGC
>DATMPY010000109.1:0-10354 GCA_035566955.1 Solirubrobacteraceae bacterium
GGTCTACCCCCTGTGGTCGACCTCGAAAGCGCTCTTTGTAGCGCAGGGGATATAGGGAGAGGGTCCGGGTCTTTCGATGAGGGAGCTTGTTCAGCGTGGTTTCTAGAGGGAGAAAAACCGTGTCGGAGATGTGCGCGACCCATCTGGGGCCCGTACCTAGATGCGTCAGCAGCCTGACGCATCTCTCTCTCTCTCTCTCTCTCTTGTGCCCTAAGGGCAGCCGCTAGCTTCCGTAGTTCGGCGCCTCGGCGCCGCCTGGGGTCCCCGCTCGCGGGGGCGGGGGATAGCACGCGTCAGACGTCGTGGTGTCGCGGCACGGGGTGGTGCCCGGGCGCACCGTGTCGGGGGGTGGTGTGATGGCCGCCGGTACGCGTGTGGCCTCCTCGGCACGCCCCGGCGCGAAGGTGCGCTCGGGCGCAACCGTGCGCACGAGCGCGCGTGTGCAGCCGCGGCCCGAGGGCGCGCAGCTGCGTTCGGGGCGCGAGCTGCGGCGTTCTGTGCGCGAGTCGCAGCGGCCCGCGCGGATTCCATCGCGAGGTGGCCTGTCGGAGGGGCAGATCGTTGAGATTCAGCGCTCGCGGCTGCTGGCAGGTGCGGTGGATGCAATCGAGGAGTTCGGGTACGCGCAGACGACGGTCGCGCAAATCACCTCCCGCGCGCGGGTTTCGCGGCGCACGTTCTACGAGCTGTTTGAGAACCGCGAGGCGTGCCTGGCGGAGCTGATCGAGAACGTCCTCGCGATGATCGAAGACGAGCTCGCCAACGCGGGTCTGGAGGATCTGCGGTGGCGTGAGCGCGTTCGCGGCGGTCTGTGGGCGATCCTTGCGTTCTTCGATCGCGAGACGGCGTTGGCGCGGGTCTGCGTGGTGCACTCCCAGCATGGCGGCCCGGGAGTTCTGGCGCGCCGCGACGAGATCGTTGCTCGCCTTGCCGACGTGCTCGATCAGGGCCGCAGCGAGAGCTCGCGGGCCAGCGATTGCACACCTCTGACCGCGGAGGGCTTGGTGGGCGCTGCGTTTGGGATCGTCTACGCGCGTCTGGTGCGTGGTGAGCGCAGGCCGCTCACGGAGCTGACGTGTGAGTTGATGGGCATGATCGTGCTGCCCTACCTCGGTCCCGCGGTCGCGCGTCGTGAGCAGGTTCGGCCTGCCCCGGCGAGTGCGAAGGCGTCTGCAACGCAGCGCAGGCCGCCGGGGCTGCTCTCGGTGAACTGCGACCCGTTGCAGGAAGTGCCGATGCGTCTCACGTATCGCACCGCACGGGTGTTGGAGTGCGTGGCGGCGCAGCCGGGGATCAGCAACCGTGCGGTCGCGGACCGCGCGGGGGTCTTCGATCAGGGGCAGATCTCGAAGCTGCTTGCGCGCCTGGGGCGCCTTGGGCTTGTCGTAAACAGCGGTAATGGGCACGCCAGGGGTGAGCCCAACGCGTGGACGCTCACGGCGCTCGGCCGTAAGGTCGTGCAGCGGTTGGGCACGAGCACGGGCAGCGAGGAAGCGACGACGTGATGAGCCTCTCCAGTCGCCTCACTCAGTTTTTCAGCACCGTAATTCAATCCGCGTGCGTAGCGCTGGGCGCCGGCACGCTCGACTCCCAGAGGGGGAGAGATAACCAATGCTCTCAGTAATACGCCGACGTATGACGTACGCAAATGTTGCGATGACGCTCGCGCTGGTCTTCGCAATGAGCGGGGGTGCATACGCCGCGAGCCGATATGTGATCACCTCGACCAAGCAGATCAGCCCGAAGGTGCTCAAGTCCTTACAGGGTAAGGCTGGTCCGGCGGGTGCGAACGGCGCAACTGGTGCGCAGGGTCCGGCGGGCGCGCAGGGGCCGGCTGGTCCCCAGGGCAAAGAAGGATCTCCGGGCAGGCAGGGAGAACCCGGCAAAACCGGCGAACAAGGGAAAAACGGCACGACCGGTTTCACCAAGACCCTTCCCTCGGGCGAAAGCCTCGAGGGCGACTGGACGGTGAGCACGGAGGTGCCCGGCGGCGGCGGCGAAGGGATCGTCACCAACAGCGTCAGCTTCGACATCCCGCTCGCCAAGGCGCCCGTCGCCCGCTTCGTCAGGGAAAACGGAAAAGAAGTCATCGAAAGCAGCAAACCGGGCGTGGCTCCCGAAGAAGTAACACCCATCAACTGTCTCGGCTCGGCTGAAGCGCCGTCCGCAAATCCCGGCTTCCTCTGTGTCTATGCGCGCGGCGAATCCAACATTCTCACCGTCAACGAAAGTACCGCGTTCCCCAGGATCATCTCTTTTGGGGTCAATAAAATTCTCTTTGAAGGTGTCGCTACTTCGGGATCGAGCGCCGATCCCTACGGCTTCGGCATCGTCTTGCTAGCCAAAGAAGCAGGTTTCGTCGGCGCTAGCGGAAGCTGGGCGGTGACCGCCGAATAGTAGTAGCTGGGGACCCCGCCCGCCATGCGCTCAGGCTCCTCGCACAAACAGGGGGGCCTGGGCGCCGCCGCCGCCATCCACCCACAGGACATGCGTCACATTCCGCGAGAAAGGCACACAATGAACCGCACTGAGCAGAGCGTACACAAGTCGCGTTTCAAAACGGGCCTGTCTGCTGCACTTCGTGCCTGCCTGTGGGGTCCTGGAAGTGGTGCGCCCTCTCGCCACCCCGCCACCGTGGTCAGCGACTCCGCGGACCACGTCACTATGAGCCACGCGCTGATCGCTTGTCGGCCACCGGCGAGACGGGTGACCGCTGCGGTCTCACTTTGCGCGGCCTACGGACTGCTTCTCATCCTCGGTGCGACCCAGGCTTTCGCGGTCGAAGAAGAAGGTCCGCCTCGGCTCAGGAGACTGCAAGTGCCCGCGGAAAGGCAGGTAATCCATCCAACGCGTGCCAGCCTTCTCGTAGAGGTGGAGCCGGTTGGCGCCGACACCACCTCCACCGTCGAGTACTCCGCCTCAGAAAACGGTCCGTGGACCTCTGTGGTCAGCGAAACCTGCCCCGGTCGCAGCAGTGAAGGGTTTATCTCCTACTGTCCCATTCAAGCCGAAATATCTCTTCTCAAGCCGGAAACCATTTATTACGTCCGCGTCACCTCCGAAAACAAGTTCGGCCGTGCTTCCGCTGCCACCCACTTCACCACCGAACCGGCCGGTCCACCCGAATTTGTCCCCGGGGAAGGCGCCTGCACTATCTTTATGTGTGCAGAATTGCTCGGCCCTCATGCCGCCACGTTCAAGGCCAAGATCGATACCGGCGGTGCGGAAACCAAGTACCATGTCGAATACTCCACTAGAAAAGAAGGCCCTTGGGCGCCAGTCACCGGCACCAACGGCGAAATCACCGTTGCTCAGGATTTCGCCGTTGTCGACATCGACATTGAAGGTCTCGCTCCGGCGACCGAATACTTCCTGCGCGCGGTCGCCGAAAACGAAAAGGGCGCCACCAACACCATCCAGAGTTTCAAGACCCACACCGCCGACCCTGAAGCGGAATTCTCTCCAGAAGGTATCGGAGATGTCACCGCGACGTCCGCTCACCTCAAGGGAAGAGTTCTCCCTGATGACTCCGAAACCCACTGGCGCTTGGAATACTCGACCTCTGCAGGCGGCCCGTGGATTCCGGGCCCCGAAGGTACGATCCCCAAGGCGCAGGCAGGCTACACCGTCGAAGGGCTAACTGTCGAAGCTGATCTTGCCGGCCTGGATCCTTCGACGGAATACTATGTTCGTCTGTTCGCGGAAAACGAACCCGAACCTGGTGTGCACGCCAGTACGGTCTCCAGTCCGCCTGCAGCTTTTGAAACCGGCGGTCCGCCGTTGGCCGAAACCTTCGCCGTTCATGCGCTTCACGGTGAAGATATCAGGGTTCTCGGCTCGGTCGAGCCCCACGGCGAAGACGCTCACTACAGCTTCCAGTACCTTCCACAGGCTCAGTTTGAAAAAGAAGGCGGGTGGGCCAAAGCCGAAAGTACCCCCGAGCTCGACGCCGGTGCCGGCGCACGTACAAACCTTGGGTCGCAAGGATTCGCCTACCCTACCGAGACGGTCGGTGTCGATGTTCCTGGCCTGCAGCCTGGGCAGACCTACCGCTTTCGCATCCTCGCGTCCAACGCGCGGGGTTCCGCCACCGGCGCGGAGCAAACCCTCACGGTGCCCGCCGCACCCGCCGGCGCCGAACCGTGTCCCAACGAAGCTCTCCGCGGTGGCCCCTCGGTTCATCTCCCCGACTGTCGAGCCTACGAGCAACTGACCCCGGTCGACAAGGAAGGCGCATTCGAGCCGTTCTCGTATGCGACGGCCGAGTTCGGTGGCGTCGCCGTCGGCGAGGACGGCGACCATCTGATGCTCGACCGGTTCTTGACGAAGTGGGGATCGGGCCCGCACGCCGGTCAGAGCCCCTACTTCTTCTCCCGCGATTCAGAAAAGGGCTGGCAGATGACCGCGGCGACCGTCCAGCCCGAAGCCGGCTACGACCTCTACAATCCGCAGCTCTACAACCCGGACCTCACCAGCTTCGCCTTCTTCGCCGGAGAGAGCGGCCTGAACGGGGCCAACCCTTCGGAAAACCTCCAGTTCAAGGTGGGGCCCCCCGGCGGCCCCTACACCTTCGTCGCCGCCGTCCCCCGCAAGCAGCTGGATGAACCGGAAAGTGGGCGCGGGGACGGCTGGGTGGCAGCCTCCGAAGACTTCTCCAAGCTGATCTTGAGGGTCGAAGATCACACGCTGATCGGCGGTCACTTCACCGGCACCACCAGCGGCCCGGATCTCTATGAATACTCCGCGCAGACCCGGCTGCGCCAGGTCAACGTCTCCTCCGGCGGGTCCACGATCGGCGCCTGTGGCGCCGTCCTCGTGCATGGCGAGGAAGGAGGAGGAGCAGCGGGAACGAGTAGCCGACACGCAGTATCCGTCGATGGCTCTCGTGTCTTCTTCGAAGCGGTTCCTGGCGCGAACTGCTCGGAACCGCGCCACCTCTACGTTCGCGTGAATGGCGCCGAGACGCTCGATCTCGGTGCCTATCGCTTTGCCGCCGCCAACGCCGCCGGCACCAGTGTCCTGCTTGAAAAGCGCAGCGGCATGACCGTTGAACTCTTCCTTTACGACACCGAATCTCACGTCATGACGCCGCTGTTCTCGGTTCATGCCGGCGAATTCTTCCCCCGTGTCTCCGAAGACTTCAACACGATCTACTTCTCCTACACCGAACGTCTCACTCCCGAAGCGCCCCCCGGCGAGAATCTCTACCGCTACGACATCCCAAGCAAGACGCTCCACTTCGCCGTCCCAGGCGGGACCACCCCGAACTATGGGGTCAGCCCCGACGGGCGCTACGCCTACTGGAGTGGCGTCGCCGGTGGCGTTCCCAGCGGTGGACACAGGGTGACGACGAGGGGCGAAGAAGAAAGACCGAGTGAGCAGCTGTTCCGCTACGACAGCGCGCTGAATCTCGTCGAGTGTGTCTCTTGTGCATCCCCCTTCAACCCCGCACCGAAGTTTGACGTCGAAGTTGCCAACATGGGCGGAGTGGTGGGCAACGTGACCTCAACAGGCGACGGGATGCCGCAGCTGAGATATGTCTCCGACGACGGTGACTTCGCGTTCTTCGAGACTGCCTCCGCCCTGCTCCCCCAGGACCAGAACGGCGAACACCCGCCTGAGTCGACCGGTTGCGCCGACGGTTGCCCGGAACGGGGTGGCGGCACTCCCTCCAATGACATCTACGAGTGGCGTAAGGCCGGGGTCGATGGTTGTGGCCATCTCCAGGGTTGCCTCAGCCTCATCACCCCGGGCACCGATGGCTGGCTCGTCATTCTCCTTGGGACGACTAACTCAGGCCACGATGTCTTCTTCTCGACCCGCTCTCGGCTGATTTCCGCTGACACCGATAACAGCCAGGATATATACGATGCTCGTGTCGACGGTGGCTTTCCGACCCCAGGCCGTCCGGTGGAATGCGAAGGCGATGCGTGCTCCACGCCGTTTGCGACGCCGAGCGATCTCACGCCGTCGAGCGCGACCTTCCAGGGCGCGGGCGATGTGCTGGGCGCCACCATCGCGGAAGTCGGGGCCAAGCCCAAGCCGAAGAAGAAGGCGAAGAAGCGGAGGAGAGCCAAAGCAAAGGTCAGGGGAAGGGTTGGGAGAGCTCGTCGTGCGCGAGGTACCCCAGCGGGCGGGAGGGCAGGCAAATGATCGGTCGTCTCGATACCCGGAGCAGGATGTCGCGGCGAGCGGTGGCGTTGCTCGCCTTGACCAGCATGGCGTTGCTGGCGGCTGTTGTTGCGCCGGGCGCCGGCCGGGCTGAACCGAACGCTGAAAAGCCCTTCGAAATAATCCCGGGGTCTTTTCATTTCGCTCCGTCGACTCTGCGGGCGGGCGCCCACGAGGATCTCACGACCTCGTTCGACTTCCGGCACACCGCGTCGGGCAGGACCGACAACGATGTGCGTACCGTTGTCGTCAATGTGCCGGCCGGCTTCACGGCCAGCGACACGGCCGTCCCAACCTGCACCCAGGCGCAGCTTGTCGGCGTGAAGGTCGGGGAAACCAACTGTCCGCCCGCCAGCCAGGTGGGCACGATTAGCTTCGAGCTAACTGCCAACTCCACGCCGCAACTGGTCAAGGTTCCCATCTTCAATATGGAGGTCACAAGCTTTGGTGTCACCGCTGAGCTTGGCTTCAAGTCCATTGTTCTGACCCTGGCGATGCCCATTACGATCCGTCCCGGCGACTCCGGTATCACCGTCACCACTCCCGAGATCGAAAAGTTCGGCGAAGCGCGTGACGTCTCGGTCACGATCTGGGGGCTTCCCGCTGCCGCCAGCCACGACGCCGAACGTGGCCGCGACTGCGGGAATGTCGGCACCCCAGCCGAAGACTGCGAAAACACAGGCGGGGAGAAGGCGAATATCCCTGTCAAGCCGTTTCTCTCCAACCCAACCAGCTGTGGGCCCTTCACCGCCACCATGGAAGCGGACTCGTGGGAGGAACCGGACAACTGGACGAGGGCAAGCGACGAGGTCGCTCCGATCGTCGAATGCGAAAGCGTTCCGTTCGACCCGGCGCTGGAAGTCAGCCCGACGACCCGCTCCGCGGAATCGTCGAGCGGGCTGAACATCTCCCTGGATGTCGCGCAGCGCTGGGAAGAACCGCTCTCGGACGCGACCTCCAACCTCAAGGACACAACGGTTGCGCTGCCCGTGGGATATACGGCCAACCCATCCCTCGCGTCCGGTCTCGGCGTCTGCACGATTGCACAGTTCGAATCCGAAACGTCCTCTTCGTTACCCGGTGAAGGCTGCCCACCAGAATCGAAGATCGGCGCCGTCGAAGTCGAAACACCGGTCCTCGACGAAAAACTCACGGGGTCGATCTACATCGCCAAGCCGTTCGCCAACAAATTCGACTCGCTGCTCGGCCTCTACATCATCGTGAAGGACCCTCAGCGCGGTATCATCGTCAAACTCGCCGGCAAGATCGAACCGAACCCCGTGACGGGGCAGCTCGTTACGGCGTTTGATGACAACCCGCAGGTCCCGTTCAGCAGGTTCACGCTGAAACTGCGCCAGGGAGCGAACTCGCCGCTGGTCAGCCCGCCCGCGTGCGGTACCTACACGGCGGAAGCCGACTTCACGCCGTGGTCTGAGCCGCTCACCGCGGTGCCCCTGGCAAGCTCCTTCCAGATCGAAGAGGGCATCGGCGGCGGCCCCTGTCCCCTCGGCGGCATCCCGCCTTTTCGCCCCGGGATCGTGGCGGGGACGCTGAATAACAGCGCTGGCTCCTACAGCCCGATGGACATCCACATCACCCGCAACGACGGCGAACAGGAGATCACCCGGTTCACGTCGATCCTCCCCGCGGGCCTGACGGCGAAACTCACGGGGGTCCCGTTCTGCCCGGACGCGGAGATCGAAGCGGCCAAGCACCTCACCGGCGCCCAGGAGGAAGCCGAACCATCCTGTCCGAAGGACAGCGAAATCGGGCACACGCTCGTCGGGGCGGGCGTCGGGACCGTGCTTGCGTACACCCCCGGGAAGGTCTACATGGCCGGCCCGTACAACGGCGCGCCGTTCTCCGTCGTCTCGATCACCTCGGCGAAGGTCGGCCCGTTCGACCTCGGGACCGTCGTGATCCGCTTCGCCCTTGAGATCAACCCGCAAACCGCGGTTGTGACGGTGGACGCGAAAGCGTCCGATCCGATCCCGCACATCATCGACGGGATCATCATCCACGTCCGCGACATCCGCGTCTACGTCGACCGGCCGCAGTTCATGATCAACCCGACCAACTGCGATCCCGCGAGCTTCGCCGCGACGGTGGATGGGGCGGGGGCGGAACCCGCGAACCCTGCGGACCAGGAGCCCGTGACGGTCACGAACTCCTTCCAGATGGCGAACTGCCAGAACCTCCAGTTCAAACCGACGTTCAAGGTCTCCACGTCGGGCAGGCCCTCGCGGCTGGATGGGGAGAGCCTGCACGTGAAGCTCTCCTATCCCAACGCGCCGCAGGGCACGCAGACGAACATCAAGCTCGTCAAAGTGGAGCTGCCCAAGCAGCTGCCCTCGCGGCTGCCGACGTTGCAGAAAGCGTGCCCGGAAAAGACGTTCCTGGCGAACCCCGCGCTGTGCCCCGCAGCGTCGGTGATCGGGCATGCGACCGCGATCACGCCGATCCTGCCGGTGCCGTTGACGGGCCCGGCGTACTTCGTCTCCTACGGCGGCGCGAAGTTCCCGGAACTGATCATCGTGCTGCAGGGGTACGGCGTAACCCTGGACCTGCATGGGGAAACGTTCATCAGCAAACAGGGGATCACGAGCAGCACGTTCAAGACGGTCCCCGACGATCCAATCGGCAGCTTCGAACTGACGCTGCCGCAGGGCCCGTTCTCGGCGTTGGCGGCGAACGGGAACCCATGCAAGGGCACGTTGACGATGCCAACCGAATTCCTCGCGCAGAACGGGGACGCGATCCACGAGAGCACGAAGATCGCGGTCACGGGCTGCCCGAAGCACAGGAGCAAGGCCAGGAGGGCCAGCCGGCGCGGCAAGCACCCACAACACGGGAGGAGCGCGCGGGCGAAGAGAAAGTAGGAGGATTTGGCGTACCTCGCGGTGGCGGGCGAGCGACGGCCATGCTTCGGGGCCGGCACGCATCAACGACCTGCGAAGGGACGACCTGCTCAGCGACGAGCTGCTCGACGCGGAGACCGCCTGGCTGCTAGCGTCACCCAGTCCCAGATCGTCCCGCGTGCATGACATGAGTTCGAACGTGCCCCCCGAGCCGGGTGTGCCCGCGCCGTCTGGCGAGACGGCCGCGTCGCACCGCGCGAGCGGTGGCGGTGTCGGGGTGGAACTCGAGGTGATGCTCACGGGGGAGGTGTCGATCCCCTACGGGTATGTGTATCGCGCCGCGGGCAATCGCGTGAGCCGTCTGCTCGCCGCGCTGCGCCCGGGCGGCGAGATGCTCCGCTCGCCGTGCCTGGCCTACGCGGTGCGCCACCCCGCGGCGGGCACGATCCTGATCGACACGGGCATGCACCCGGACGCGGGCAGAAGCCTGCGCCGGGATTTCGGCGCCCCGATGGGTGTGCTGTTCCGGGGCCTGCGGCCCGCGCGGATGCCGTTCGACGAGCAATTGCGCGCGCTTGGCATCGAGCCGGATGGCGTCGAGCGGGTGATCATGACGCACCTGCACGTGGATCACACGAGCGGCATGCGCCTGCTCCCGAACGCCCGGTTCGCCTGCGCGCGCGAGGAGTGGACGGCTACCGGCAAACGGTTCGCGGTTGGGAATGGGTACGTGTCCCACCATCTGCCCCCATCGTCCGCGATGGAGCTCCTCGACTTCGACCGGGACGGCGAGGCGTACGCGACGTTCACGAAGACGATCGATCTGCTTGGCGACGGGAGCATCCGCCTGATCTTCACCCCGGGGCACACGGTCGGTCACCTATCGGTCCTGCTGAGGCTCGCCGGCGCTCGCCCGGTGCTGGTGATCGGCGACGCGGCGTACACGTTGCGCAATGTTCGTGAGGGGATCCTGCCGCTGCTCACCGCCAACGACGGGGCCGCGATGCGCTCGCTGCGCGAGATCGAGGCCTTCGCGGAGCGCGAACCGGATGCGATCCTGGTGCCATCCCACGATCCCACCGCGTGGCACGAGCTGCGCCACGTCAGCGCCTCGGCCAAGCGAGCGGCGTCCAGCTCCTGAGCACCACCGAGGTGACCGGCGCACTCGCCCCCCGTTCGCTTTGGGGGCTTGACAAGAGCTTTGTCTTGTGTGTATGCTCCTGTTTGTCTTGGTAACCACAGGTGGTTGCCGGCAAACATAGAGTCGGGTTGGGGTCTACCCCCTGTGGTCGACCTCGAAAGCGCTCTTTGTAGCGCAGGGGATA
>DATMPY010000110.1:0-29013 GCA_035566955.1 Solirubrobacteraceae bacterium
TCCGTCCGTGCGGGGGCGCTGTTCGCGGGGGGCGCCGTGCGCTTGGACCTCTCGCCCGCGTGCCTCCAGCACCACAGCCGGATGCAGGCGCTCGAGCGGATGCTCCTCCACACCACCCAGCACCGTCTCGCAATCACCTACGACGAACTGGCCGAAGCTCCGTTCCAGGCCGAGAACACCGAGGCTTCGAACGCGCCGGCGCCCGGCTTCGCCGCGTAGCCCAGGTGGGGCAGTCCGAAGAGGTTCTCGATCGTGCGCAGTAGCGAGAAGTCGTTGAAGGGTTCCTGGTTCGCAGTGCCCCCTTTGACATAGGGCGAGAGCAGCAGCGCCCCCACCTGGCCGCCACCTGGGGGGGGCAGCTGCACGCCCGGCTGCGTCGTGGTGGAAGTCGTCGTCGCGGACCCCGTCGGAGTCGTCGTAGTGGGAGTCGTCGTCGCGGTCCCCGTCGGGGTCGTGGTGGCTGGGCTGATCGTCGTCGGGGTTGTGGTGGACGGGGTCGTCGTCGGGGTCGGTGTCGGGGTCCCCGGGACAGTCGAGTTCGGGGATGCCCCCGCCGGTTCCCCCCCGCCGGAGGGCTGAACGAGGGCCGGTGCGGGGAAGCGGGGCTGCAGGCAGCACGAGCTCGAGTCCGCCAATGGCCCCGTGGAGGGGGCCTCGTCGGTGGTGATGATCAGCAGCCCCCCATGCTTGTAGGCGGGCGCCGCGAGGATCTCGGGGACGACGCGACGCAGGAAGGCTTCGGCGGCCGGCAGTCCGCTCTGCGCCCCGGGCGCGCACGGGGTGGGACGTCCGTCGTGGCAGAGGTCGGGCACGATGTAGGAGAGGGCGGGGGTGCGCTTGGCGCTCTTCAGATCGCTTGCGAGCCCTTCCAGACCCACGTCCTCGTGGGCACAGGCGGGGGAGTGGAGCACGCCGTCGAAGTAGGTGAACGGGTCGCGGAAGGTGGCGAACGTGTCCCCCTCCGGCGCCCGCGAGGTGGGGTCGGCGGCGCCGAATTCGGGGTGCCAGCAAGATTTTTGCCCCTTCGCTCCGCCGGGCGTGCCACCGTTGCCCATCCCTTCGGCGTACACGCGCCAGCTCAGCTTCTTCGCGGCCAGCTGATCGCCGATCGTCTGCGCCGCGCTCGGGTAGATGCAGCCTTCGCCGCCGTACTGCCCTTCCTTGTTAGCGGTCGTGGGAACGATGTCGGTGAACGTCGGGCAATCCGCGGCCGTCTGGGGGGTCGGCCCGAGGCCGCTGATGAGGGCTACCTCGTTGGCGAGCTCTTCGCGGGCCACGCCGTAGACGCGCACCAGCAGCTCCCCCCGCCGCTCCAGCGTCTGCGCGAGATACGGCGCTGGAGATTCCGGCCCGAAGGTCTGCGCGTAGGGCTGATCGGCGAGCACGATCAGGAAGACGTGCTTGACCGGGGGCAGGGTCGAGGACTTCCCGCCCTTCGACCCCCCCGTGTGCCCGCCCGACTTTGCGTGGCCTGAGCCGGACGACGGGGTCGGTTCGGAGGGTTCCCCCGACCCCGATTCGGAGGCCGGGGGGGTCGCGGCGGGTTCCGGGGTGGGCGCCGCTTCGCTGGGAGGCAGTGTCGCGGCGAGCGTTGTGGGAGCGGGGGCGTGAGCGGGTATCAGCAGCGTCAGCGGCCCCCGACGAGCGGCATCGAGCTGTCCCACGGGAGCGCCCGCGACGCCGCCCGCGATCGTCCCGAACCCCAGCATCGCGAGTATCAGCGCCGCCGCCGCGAGCGGGCTGGGCAGGACACCGCGCCCTGGTGCAGAGCCGCCGGCAACGGCGGAGTGGGGAGAGGATGCTCGCAGGCCAGCGAGGATCCTCTCCAACCCTGGGGACCTGGAGCCCCGACGAGCTCCGCAGCTCAGGCAGTAGCGCTGGTCTGCGGCCATCCCCGAGCCGCACTCCGCACAGGTCCCCCCGGTCCCCGCCCCGGACGGTGGGCGCTCTCCGCGATCCTCGCTCAGCGGCACTGGGGGTACCTGGTCATCGCGTGCCAGCGCAGACGTTGCGGACGGTCCCCGCTCACGCGAGCTCCGCTCAACTCGCGGGCTGACCGGGCGGGAGCGCGACCGTGGGGACCTCGGGATGCCCACCGTCGCTGGGCGCCTCGGGACGGTGCGCGCCGTCCGCCGGCGCGCTCGCCGCCCCGTTCGCCGCGGGGTCCGGGGCGCGATCCATCAGAGCCGTGCCGCACTGCCAGCAGTACGCCGCGCCACGGCTGCGCAGCGCGCCGCAGCTCGAGCACTCCCCCGCGCCCGCGTTCTCCTGGAGGCTCAGCACCCGTTCGAGCTCGCCGAGCTCGGCATCGCGCTCCTGTAACTCGGCGGCCTTACGCACCAGCACGTCGAGGCGAAAGTGGTCGCGGATCGCCATCTCGTACGCCAGGCCTCCGAGGTCCCAGTGCAGCTCGGCCACCTGCGCGACCAGGTCCTCGCGCTTGCGCCGCAGGCTCGCGGACCCCTCGTCCGGGACAGCGTGCGGCACTGCATTGGAGGGCCGCCGATCGGCGCCCGGGTCACGACGTCGGCGCAGTGTGTCGAGGGCGCCCATCATTTCGTGAGCACGACGTTGGGCAGGTTGCGCGATTTCTGCTCGTAGCTCTGGCCGCTGTTCGACGAACTCGACGGGGCGCTCGCCTTCGGGGCTTTGCTCTTGCCGGAGCCTTTCGTGGAGCTCCCCGTGGAGGAGCCCGAGGAGGAGGATGATGAGGAGCCTTCCCCGGAGCCCGAGCCCGAGGACCCGCCCTTCGCCGCGGTGCCCGTACCCGCCGCCGCACCCGCCCCGGCTGCGCCCGCAGCGGCGGCGCCAGCTGCGGCGGCACCCGTACCCGCGGCGCCCGTGCCCGCGGCGGGGGATGCAACCGAGATCACCTGCGCGGGGGCCGTCGCGGTCTTGTCGGTGCCGGCGCGGCCGATCAGCACCCCGACGCCCATCGCCAGCAGCAGCACGCCCACACCCGCGACTGCCGTCGCGCTCGAGGAGCGGCCGGTCGCGGTCACGGGCTGGGCGCTCTGCACATCGGGTCCCGCTGCGGCGGGGGTGAAGCCGTCCAGGAATTGGCTGCGCGCCTGCACCTGCCGCACGCCGCACTCCAGGCAGTAGCGCTGGTCGTCGGCAAGCGACGCCCCACAGCTGGCGCATGCTCTCATAGACACGCCATAACAGTACATACCCCCTCCCAACCGGTGACGATTCGGTGAACAACTCGCGCACCATGGCCCCCAGATGGGATGCTGGCTCGCCTCGCACCCAACCGCGAGCATCGTCACAACCCTTTTACACAGTCGAAGCCCCGTGGAGCACTTTTCGTGCCAATGGACCCGCAGGCCCTGACCTTCGAGAACCTCGAATTGCGCCCAGACGAGATGCAGGCGCTGGTCGGGGGAACGCGCGTGGGCTTCACTGTGCGCGAGTACCAGGTCTTCGCCGCGCTCGTGGCTCGCGAGGACCGCGTGGTGCGCCGCTCGGAGATCTACCGGCAGGTGTGGGGCGGAGAGATGAAGCACCGCGACCGGGCGGTGGACGTGTTCGTGCGCAAGGTGCGCACCAAGCTCGCTGCGCGGGCGCCCGAGTGGACCTACATCCATACCCACTTCGGGATCGGCTACCGCTTCGCGCCCGAGCCCATCGTCGGCACGCCGGAGACCTCCGCGCTGGAGGAGCGACCGCAGGTTGCGTCGGCCCAGGCATGAGCGCCACAGACCGCAGGCTGCATCGGCCCAGGCATGTGTGCCACAGACCGCAACCAACTCTTGCCCAGCGTGTTCACAGGGCCAGGCCAGTCACAGGACGATGGCTTCGATCAGGACGATGGCTTCGATCGACTCCCGTGAGTCGAGAAGGGGAGGAGTGACCCTGAGATGAGGAGATCCGCATCCAGCCGCCGAGCCGCGCTGACAGGAGCACTGCTTGCCGGCCTCGCCCTGGCACTGCCCCTCTCCTCGCAGGCTACCGTCAAAGCCAAGCCGCCGCGCGCCTCCACGGGGAGCGCGCTGCACGCGAGCGAATCGACCGTCGCGCTCAACGCCACGGTCAACCCCGCGGGCCAGGAAACCACCTGCTACTTCCAGTACGGCACGAGCGTCGCCTACGGCGCGCAGACCCCCACGGCCGCGGCTGGCAGTGGCGTGGTGGGGGTGAAGGTGAGCCAGCCGATCGCCGGTCTGCAGCCGGGCACCACCTACCACTACCGCATCGTGGCGAGCAACCCCACGGGAACGTCCGACGGGCAGGATCACACTTTCACCACCAAGCAGATCCCGCTGAGGTTTGCGATCTCCAGCACCTCCAGGACGAGCGCGTTCGGAGCCCCTTACTCGCTCTCGGGCACACTCACCGGCTCGGGCGGCGCCAAACACACGGTCGTCCTCCAGGCAAGCCCTTTCCCCTACGTGAGCGGCTTTGCCGACATCGGGACACCCCAGCTCACCAACGCCGAAGGCGGCTTCTCGCTCAGCGTTCCAAGCCTCTCCCAGACCACCGAGCTACGCGTGCGCACGCTCGACCCCACGCCCGTGTACAGCCGGGCCGTGACCGTGCACGTCGCGGTGCTGGTGACCCTCCGCGCACGCACCGCCAAAGGCCTCGTGCGCCTCAGCGGCACCGTAGCCCCTGCCGAGGTGGGCGCCCCGGTCGCGCTCCAGTGGGTCCTGCCGAACGGCAGGTTCGTGAGGGTCGCAGCTACCGTGGTCAGACGCGGCAGCGCGAGCCTCTCGCGCTTCAGCGCGTCGGTGGCGATCCGCCACGGCGGCTACTACCGCGCGCTCGTGCAGGTGGGCAACGGCAGACAGGTGTCGGGCTTCAGCCGGAACGTGCTCCTACGCGCGACGGTCGTGCGCAGGATTCGTCGAGGGCACCGCTGACGGCGCCGCAGGCCGCTGACGGAGCCCGCAGACCGAGCGGTTCGTGAGAATCGCCCACACGCCGCGGGCAAACCGGTGGGTGGTTCTTTAGGGATCGTCCACGCGGGCGGGTTGCCCGGACACGGGGGTGGGCGCGGGGCGTCCCTGCCCCGCGACCACGCGCTCATACACGGCACAGATCGCGGCGACGTGGTGGGGAGTCGTGAACTGCTGCTCAACCCTGTGGCGCCCGGCGCGACCCAGCTCACGGCGGCGCTCCGGGCTCTGCGCCAGGGCGCGAATCGCCTGTGCCCAGGCGTGTGGCTCGCGGGGGGGGAGGAGCAGGCCCTCGCGCCCGTCGTCGAGGATCTCGGGGGGACCGCCAACGCTGGTCGAGATCACCGGCACTCCCAGTGCCATCGCCTCGATCAGGGCGCGCCCGAACGGCTCCTCCCAGGAGGGCAGCATCAGGATGTCGAGCGCGCTGAGCAGCTCGGGAACGTCCTCGCGCTCGCCCAGCCAGGAGACCCGATCCTGGAGCCCCGCGTCGGCGACCAGCGCACGTAGCCGAGCGACGTACGCCTCGTTGTCAAAGCGGGTGGCGCGGGCGCGGAACTTGGGGGAGCCGATCAGCAGCAGGTGCGCGTCGACTCCCTCCGCGCACACCAGCTCGAGCGCCTCGATCGCGGTGTCCTGGCCCTTCCACGGGCTGAGCTGGGCGACCACCCCCAGCAGCAGCTCGCGCCCGCCGGCCGCGCCGAGGCGGGCGCGAGCCTCGGCGCGACCGATGCGCGCGGCGTCCCAGCGCTCGAGGTCCAGCGGGTTGTGGATGACCTCGAGCTGCGCCCCCGGCGCTGCCGCGCTCACCGACTGGGCGGTGTAGCGCGAGTTGGCGACCACTGTCGTCGCCGTGGCCGCGATCAGGCGCAGCGTCGCGGCGCTCACCGCACCGGCGGGCAGGCAGTCGCGGACATGGACGACCGTCGCCGCCGGGGGCCGGGCGAGACCCACCACGATCCCGGCGCGGATCGAGTTGGCGTGCACCACCTCGGCGTTGTGCCGGCGCGCCGCCCGGCGTACCTGCGCCGCGGCGAGGGCCATCTCGGCAAGCGCGCGGGGCGTGTGCAGGGGGTGCAGCCGGAGGCTGCCGGCGGTGCCGGCGATCGCGGTGGTGGGCACGCCGAGCCGCTCAACCGCCTCCATCAGCCGCCCGGGCGGGGTCGCCACGCATGGCCGCACCGTGTCGGGCAGCGCGCCGAGCAGGCTCAGCAGCGAGCGCTCGGCACCGCTGACCTCGGATGTGTGGTTGACGTACAGAACCCTCATGCGATTCGCCATCCGATCCGGCCCTTGCGAGCTCACTCATACCCGCTGGAGGAGCGCAACCGAGACATCGAGACCAGCTCATGCGATTCGCCACCCGATCCGGCCCTTGCGAGCTCACTCATACCGACCGGGCTACCTCCGGCACACGATATTCGTCGCGGGCGCCCCCAGACCACCCGGGGCGGCAACGTGGCGAGCAAGGTCTGAAATCGGAGCGAGGTCGAGCGTGAGCAACTTGAACCCCAGGTCGATGAGCAGCTCCTGGAGATCGGGCACAGTGCCCGACATCAGGATTTTGGGGTGGACCTCGAGCATCAGGGTATCCACCGACTGCGCGAACGTGGCAGCTCCGCCTCGCAGCACCTCCAGCTCCATGCCCTCGACGTCAACCTTCGCGAAGTCCGGCGTCAGCCCGCGGGCGGCGACGAAGTCGTCCAGGGTCTCGACTGTCATGGTCTGCGCCGTTGTGTCAACCAGGTGCACGGCGCGGAACTGGGAGTCCGAATACGCGCTGATCGCCTGGGCGCCCGCGGTGGCTCCGAGCGCGAAATTGAAGGGCGCGATCCCCATGTCAGGGTTGAGCTCGATCAGAGCTGTGAGCCGCTCGAACATCCCGGGAGATGGCTCGAACGCATATGCCCTCTCACCGGTCAGCGCACAGAACGCCGCCGAGAAAATGCCGGCGCCGGCCCCGATGTCCAGGAACGTGGCGTGACCCACCGCCATGCGCTTGAATGCGCGCAGCTCCTTGATGCCCTGGCCGCTCGCCACCCAGTGGGATGTGACTCCATGCACGGTGGACTCGTGCAGCACGATCGGAACGGGGGCGCCGATGTCAAACGGGGCGTTGGCCCGCGGTGCGGGCTTGCGACGGTGCGTCCGCTCCAACCACCTGTACTGCGTGTACGTCGTCGGTCCGAGGCGCCTCACCTCGAAGAGCTCGGCGCGCAACCGCAGCGGCAGCAGCCTCCTGAGGCGCGATCGTTCGGCCGTGTGGGGCGGCATCGGCGAAAGACTAGTACAAGCGGCCGTTGGTGCGGTGTGTTTTGGCACGAATTCCCCACCGAACTTCCGGCCGCGTGCACTACCAATGCCCCCACGCAAGGACGGCCGCACCGATCTCGAACCGGTGCGGCCGTCTTGGACGATGCGGGCCTGCTTCCGGGCGACGCCCGGACAGCCTAGATCCGGGCTATTCTTTGAGCCAAGTGAAGTTGCCGTTGGTCACGGTTTCTTCGACCTTGCCGCTGAACTTGCCTTCGGTGCCGGTTTCTTCCGCTTCTTTGCCTTCCACCACTTCCGTCGGGGTTTTCGGCCCGATGCACGGCCAGCCGACCGCTGTGTATTCCATTCCCTGCAGCGCACTTTCGACCTGAAGTTTCTTCTGGCCTTCAGGAAATTTTT
This sequence comes from Solirubrobacteraceae bacterium, assembly GCA_035566955.1. Lineage (GTDB taxonomy): Bacteria > Actinomycetota > Thermoleophilia > Solirubrobacterales > Solirubrobacteraceae > Palsa-744. The sequence goes on from DATMPY010000110.1 coordinate 7,575, forward strand.
TGTTGCCAAACGCGGTCACGTCGCTGAAGAACACGGATTCTTTGCTAAAGCCCGCCTGTGGCGGGATTTCGTAATGGCACTTCAACACGGTGGCGGTGATTTTGATCGGTTCAAGGATCGCCACGGTGCCATTTGCGTTGTATTCGAAATGACCCGGCGTCACGGCCATTTTGAGCTGACCGGAAAACGAGGTGCACCCGGCGTATTTGACTTCATCGGTGAAGGTTTCGGATTTGCCGGTGGCCACCGTCCCTTTGGTTTCCGCCTTGGCGCAGGTGACGGTCATCGGATACACATGGAACACTTCGGCTTTGGACACGCTCACGCCGTGTGTCCCAGGGCCGCTGGCTTCGAATTCGGCGGCCGAAGCCGACACCGCGCCGACGCCAAGCGCGCACAGCGCCGCGGCGAGCCCCATCACCATCCTGAGATATCTCATCTTTTCTGAAATCCTCCAGTTCGTCCCTTTGAGAGTTGATCGACGTCGATCGGTTCGACGTCGAATGCCGCCAGATGTCAACGTCCTGTTACCAACCCGTGGGCAGCTCGGGCCGGTTCGGACCGAGCTGCTTGGCCTAACCTTCCCGCCCGGCCGGCCACCATCGGACCAGCAGGGCATTCGCGCACTGAGGCATCCAGCCGTCGAACCCATAGGCTATCGCCTGGCGAGGACAGATCCGCCATCGAGCGTCGGGATTCGCATCGCGCGATGCTCCCTACCAACATTTCCGATGGTGTGAACAAGCAGTGAAGCAAGCCCGGTCGAGCCGCTATTTGCCCGGGATTTCGCCCGGGACTTTCACTCTTCCTTCACCCGCATTTCACTCATACTTCACCCGCGGTTCACCAACGTAAGGCGTGGTCCGGCGTGGTGTGGCCGTGGACGAACAAGCTTGACAACGTAGGTCCGCGCACTCGAGGGTTGGGGGACCGCGACGTGAATCGCCAGGCTCGCGTACAGCCCCCCGCGTGCGGCGTTCAGGTCCGTGCGGCCAACGGCGCTCAGCCGGAGCCCAGTGGTGGCCGTCCGCTCGCGCGAGATCGAGAAGGGCGCACCGGCGATCGCGATCGCCTTCGCTCGCCGCGCGGCCCTCGCCCGCGGCGCGATCGTGAGTACGAGACGGCCGCGGCAGGCGACCGGGGCGGCGCACCGAAGCCGAACGGTCGCCCGCCCGCTCCGCACCGATAGAGACCGGCTCACGAGCACCACCGCACCCCCCACGGCTTTGAAGGCCTCCACGCCACCTTGTGCGCTGGGCGAGCTCGTGCCCGGGGTGGCGCTCCCGGCTGGGGGCGACGTCTGGGTGGCCGTCGAGGTTCCGCCGCCGAGCGGGGGCGCGGGCGCGGCCGACCCGAGACCGAACACCCACGCCGCTCCCGCCCGTCCGTCATCCCCGATGCCCCCGATCAGCGCGGTGGCGCCGTCGGCCGCCAGCGCCACGCTCGACCCAAACCAGCTCTTGCCCGCCTCTTCGCCGCCCGTGAGCTTTTCGCCCTGCTGCGCCCACGTGGAGCCCGAGCGCGAGAACAGCCACGCCGCCCCCGCGTAGCCTTCGTCGCGACGCCCCCCGATCAGAGCGGTTTCGCCGTCGGCGGACAGCGCCACGCTCCAGCCGAATTCACCCGTGCCCACCTCTCCGTTCGCCGCGAGCTTGGCGCCCCGCTGCGCCCATGTGGAGCCCGAGCGTTCGAACAGCCACGCGGCGCCGGCTTTGCCGTCGTCGTTGCGGCCGCCCACCAGGGCCGTGGCGCCATCCGCGGAGAGCGCCACGCTTTCGCCGAGGTCGGCCGCTCCGCTCTCTTCACCGCCCGTGAGCTTTTCGCCCTGCGGCGTCCACGTGGAGCCCGAGCGCGCGAACACCCAGGCCGCGCCGAGATCGCCGCCGTCGGCTGGGGCACCGACCAGCGCGGTCTCGCCATCCGCGGACAACGCCACCCCAGCTCCGAAACGACCCGCCCCCGACTCCCCCCCACCGGTGAGCTTTTCGCCCTGCGGCGTCCACGTGGAGCCGGCACGAGTGAAGACCCACGCCGCGCCGAGATCGCCGCCGTCGGCTGGGGCACCGACGAGCGCGGTCTCGCCATCCGCGGACAACGCAACCCCAGCTCCGAAACGACCCGCCCCCGACTCCCCCGCTCCGGTGAGCTTCGCCTGCAACGTCCAGGTCGAGCCCGAGCGGGTGAACACCCACGCGGCGCCGCTGCGGTCGTCGAAGGTGGGGGCTCCGATCACGGCTGTTTCGCCGTCGGCGGACAGCGCCACGCTGTGGCCGAAGTGACTCACGCCTGCTTCCCCGCTTATGAGCTGCGCCTGCTGTGTCCAGGTCGAGCCCGAGCGGGTGAGCACCAGCGCCGCACCGGCTTCGCCGTCGTCGTGGGGGGCCCCGATCAGGGCAGTGTCGCCATCCGCGGACAGCGCCACGGCGCGGCCGAAATAACCTTTGCCGCCATCTTCTCCAGCCGGGAGCTTGGAGCCCTCCTGAACGAGCGCAGTTGGGACGAGCGCGTGCGAGACCGGCTCATAGGCCACAGTCGAGGTCAAGACGACCACGATCGCCAGCGATGCCGACGCCAGCCCTCGGCGGTGCCCGCGCTGCCTCACGGCGCCGTCGCCCGCATTGTCTGTACCGGATCCTTTCATCGCTCCGCTTCCTTGCCGCCCGCGTTGCTCCCGCTTCCCTCTCCCACTCCAGGACGCGAGGCGAGTCGGCAAGCTAACCGATCACGCGCACGAGGCTGTGAACAGCTTGTAATCGCATTTGATCCCAACCTCGGAACCCAAGCGCTTTCAAATATCGGTCGAACAGCGTTAGGGAAGCGCCCAGCTGTGAACAGCTTGTCACCGCCCGTGCTTGTCATCGCACGTGCCTGTCACCACACGGGCTTCTCATCGTCCGGCACGAGCGGCCGCCAGCGACTCGAGCAGCAGGGCTTCCACGCGCTCGCAGATGACTGGCCAGGCGAAGCCGCGCGCGCGCTCCGCGCCCGCCGCGCCCAGCGCTCGCGCCAACTCGCGGTCGAGCAGCAGCCTGGTGATCGCGCTCGCCACCGCCTGCGGGTCGGTGGGGTCGACGAGCAGCCCGCTCTCGCCGTCGGCGACCGCGTCGAGCGCCCCGGCGACGTTGCCGGCAAGCACCGGCTTGCCATAGGCGGCGGCCTCCAGATAGACAATGCCAAAGCCCTCGCCGGCAAGCCCCCCACCGGGCAGGCGGCTGGGCATCGCGAACAGATCGGCGCGCCGCAGCCAGAGGTCGCGCTGCGCGTCGGAGAGCGATCCGAGAAACCGCACCGCATCCGCCACACCCGTGGAGCGCGCAAGCACTTCCAACTCGGCGCGCAACGGCCCGTCTCCGATCACCACCCACTCGACTCCGGGCACCTGCGCGCGCACCGTCGCAAGCGCCTCGATCAGCACGTCGTGGCCCTTGTAACGGTCCTGCAGGCGGGCGATCGTCAGGATGGTGGGACGCGCGGCGGATCGATCTTCGGAGCTCGGGCGCACAGCAGGATCATCAGAGCTCGGGCGCCCGGCGGGATCCTCGTTCGGACCCTCCAGGACGGGGGACTGGACGGATTCGGAGCTGTGGTTGGCGGGCAGATCGACCCCCGGAGGGATCAGGCTCACGCGCGCGGGGGGCGCCCCTCGCGCGGCCAGCAGGCTCGCGGTGTAGGAGCTGATCGCGATCGCCCTGCTCGCCCGGCGCGCCGCGAACGCCGCAAGCCTTGGTTTGTTGGGGATCTCGTTGGCGTAGAAGTACTGCACCGTCGGTGCGCCGAGCAGGCGCTGCACGGCGGCCGCCGCGGGGCTTGTGACGATGTGCGCGCTGAGCGTCACGTCGGGCCGGAACCGCACCGCCTCCAACAGGGCGCACGCGTTGAGCGCGACGTTGCGCGCCGCTCCCAGTTGGCCGCCCACCGGCACGCGCCGCGTGGTCACCCCGCTCGTGTCGTCATACCGCCGCGCACCCTCGGAGTCGAGCGCGAGGACCCGGGTCTCGAATCCCTGCAGGCCGATCGCCAGCCGATGTACCAAAACCTGAATACCTCCGCGGGCTGGCGGGAAGTCTGGGGTTATGAGCAACAGCCGAGGTTTGTTGGAACGACCGCCAGTCGGATCGGGGGGCCCGGGTGCGACGTCGTTGTGCGCCCGGGGGGACATCCGGCGGAAGCATACGTACGTCCGCCGTGGCGGACTCCGGTCAAGCGACCTGGACGGACGGTCGATCGATCGCGTGGAGGGCTCCGCTCCCGCTCCTCTTGCGCACATGCCGATCGCACCGTCCACACGCCCTCTCCGATCAACCCGACCCGCCTCGTTCCTCGGTGCCGCGGCGCTCGCCCTCGGCCTCCTCGCACCAGCCCCCGCGCAGGCCGCGCGCACCGGTCATGCGCACTCCCCCGTCCCGACGACCAGGCCCGCCATGGATGGGCCCCCCGGGCAGGCCACACAAGCCAGTCATGCGCACCCTGTCGCACACGGCATCCCCGTCGCACACGGCATCCCAGTCGCACACGGCATCCCAGTCGCACACGGCATCCCCGTCGCACACGGCAGCGCTACGCGCGAGGGGTGCGGACACAGGCGCGGCAAGACCACGTCCAGCCACGGTCGCGCGACGCGAGGGTGCTCGAACGTAAGAGCCGTCAAACGCACAGCCGCGCACCCCAGGCGGCCCACCGGGAGATCCTCGGGCGCTACCCCCACCGGTGGATCGCACGCAGCGGGCGGGCTGTTCTACGCTCCGCCGGAAGTCTCGCTTGGCACGCCCGGCGGAGGCCCACGCGCGGGCCCCGCCGTGCCGGCGCCCTCCAGTGAAGGTGGCTCTCCGAATGAGCCGGGTCCGGAGGGCGAAGCGGGCGGCAATCTGCCCAGCGAATCAGGCGAAGTCGTGACCGACCCGATCGACCCCAGGTTCCTCACCGAGGTGCCGTTCGGAAAGAGCTCATTCTGGATCCAGCCCTGGCGGGCATACCTGGACACGTGGCCCGCGTCGCGTCTGCTCGACGCGCTGGGCATCAACTTCAACGTCGGCCCCGCGAAGGCCGAAGCGACGGCGCAGCTGCTGCAGGACAGCGGCTTCACACTGGCGCGCCGGGAAATCGGCTGGAACTCGCTCTCCTACAGCCAGCCGACCAAGTTCACCGCCGAAGCCAGCCTACGCACGGTGCTTGACGCGCTGCACAACCACGGACTGCGACCGCTGATCCTGCTGAACGCCAACAGCGGGGACCCCGGGCCATCCAAGCACCTCTCCCTCGAAACCACCTCCCCCGCGCAGGCGGGCGCCCAGACCGTCAAGCTCACCCCGGCCAGCGCTGCCGCGGTCGTACCCGGCAAGAGCGGTTTCAACGGCCTCTCCTTCGGCGGAGACCCCGACATCCTCATCACGGCGGTCGGCGCCGGCGACGTGGCGACCCTCTCCAGGCCACTGCCCAGCGCCCTGGCGGCGGGCACGCACCCGGGCACGACGCTGCTGTACGCCCCCTTCGAACGTCCCACTCTGCCCGACGGGCGGCCCAACCCGACGTTCCAGGCTACGCTCGGGGGGTGGCTGAGCTACGTGGCGAGCGTGTGCAGGCTGGCGTCGAGCATCGTGGGACCCGGAGGGTATGACCTGGAGATCTGGAATGAGCTCGGCTTCGGCTCGCAGTTCCTGAATGCCGAACACTACTACTCGCCAGGCGGTGAACCGGCACGAGCGGAGAGCGGCTCGACCTCCGAAAACAGCTCCACTTCGGAAGGCACCTCGACTTCGGAAAGCACGTCCGATTCGGAAAGCAGCCCCGAAGGGGAAGTGAACTCCAAACCAGAATATGGCTCGCAGGCCGAAGGCGTCGAAGACGAAACGGCGGACTCCGAAGCAATGACCAAAAGCCAGGTCACCCAGGCGATTCGCAAAGCGCTGATCGATGAAACCGTGGCCTATGTGCGCAATCCCATCAACGGAGTCTCCCCGGACGTCGGCATCACCAACGGCTTCGCCAGTCAGACCCCGTTTCCCTCGGGCGCCAACGCACCGGTGGGACTCACCGCGCTCAGCAAGCACCCCTATGTCAGCGGGCAGAGCTTCCCCGCGGACTACTCGTTCAAGAACATAATCCCCCTCAACTCGCTCGGCGGACGGGACATCGAAAAAGGCTCGGAAACGCCGCTGTTCATACCTACCTACGAGTCGCTGTTCCCCGAGGTCACGCTCACCGCGACGCACACTGAGACGCTGATTCGTGACATCGCACCGTTCACCACCTACATCTACGGCTTCCCGCACGGTCGCGAAGTCGGGCCGGAAGGGGGCAGCCCGCTGCAGAAGTGGGTCACCGAGTACAACCTCGGCATCGGCCGTTTACCGATCATGGGTCCCGACGGGACAACTCCCCAGACGGGCCCCTCCGCGGCGCTCACGCCCGCCGACAGGGCGCACTTCCACGCCAAGGTGGCACTGCGCAGCCTCGTGGCGGATGTCAGCAAGGGCATCGGCCGCGAGTACTTCTACGCCGCCGCCCCCGGCGGGCTGAGCCTGATCGGCGAAGAATTCTTCTCCGCATTGGAAGCCCACCCCGGCGCCTACCCCGGCGATGCGCTGGGGGGTGAAACGATGACCGGCCTGCGCAACATGCTTGCACGGTTTAAGAGCCCACCCACCCCCGGCCCGGCGAGGCCCACCCGGCAACTGACGCTTCGCGCGATCGCCCAGGAAGGCAACCATGCGCAGTTCACCGGCGACGGCACCGCCGCGCACCCCGACCTCTACGACCGCGACGTGCTCGCCGCCCTCCCCTTCCAATCTTCACCCACCCGCTTCCTCATCCCCGTCTACGTCATGACCCGCGACCTGCTCACCCTCTATGAACCCAACGAGCCCGCCACCGACATCCACCGCTTCGACCTCCCCGACGAGACCTTCCGCATCACACTCGGCAACCTCCCCACAACCACGACGCCACCCACGATTAGCGCCTACGACCCACTCCGCAACGAAACCACACCGGCTCACCTCACATCGCAGTCCGGTGACACCGCCACCATCGAAATCGCCGCCACCGACTACCCCCGCATCCTCACCATCGAATATCCGGGTGAATAGATCACTCCCCGATAGCCATTCGCAGTGTGACGGGCGCGACTTCACGCGGGGATAACAACCTCCCTGGCGGATCGCCAGTCTACGCCTATGATGCGGCGATGGGATCCGCTTCGCGGGGCCGCGGCGGCCCCCATCGCCACGCCCCGCCGGTGCCCGGCGTCTCGGTCGTCATCCCCGCCTACAACCAGCCCGGGATGCTCGGCGAAGCGCTGGCCAGCGTGGGAGCGCAGACGGCGCCCCCCGTCGAGATCGTCGTGATCGACGACTGCTCGGCGAGCCCGCTCGAGCTCGAAACTCCCCATTCACCGGAGCTGCCGTTGCGCTTCGTGCGCCATCCGCGGAATCTTGGGCCCGCGGCCAGCGTGGTGCACGGGATCAGCGAGGCGCGCTGCGCGCTGATCGCGACGTTGAATCATGACGATGCGTGGGAGCCCGAGTTCCTGGAGCGTCTGACGGGCGCGCTCGACGCTCACCCCGAGGCCTGCCTGGCGTTCTGCGATCACGGGATCATGCGCGCCGACGGCCACCACGACGAGCGTCTCTCCGAGGCGCAGAGCGCGCGCTACGCTCGCGCCCACCTCGATGCGGGCCTGCTGGCGGGCGCTGCGCTGCACAGAGCCGCGATCGTGCAGAAGGCGCTCGCCGGCTCGTCGTTCGCGCTCGTGCGGCGGGCGGCGCTCGACCTCGAGCTGATCCGCGCGGGCAGCGACATGTGGGACTACTTTCTCGCCGTCGGCGCCTGCCGCTCCGGCCGGCCCGCCGTCTACGTCGCGGAGCGCCTGGGGTGGTACCGCGTCTCGCCCACGATGCTCTCCGCGACGCACGCCGACCCCCGCAGGCAGATCGAGCTGGCGCGACCGCAGAGCGCGATCCTGATGGTGATCCTGCGCTCGCGGGGGCTGCGCTCGATTCACCGCGCGATCGGCAGGCGCCTGCTCGGCAGTGTCGGCCGCTCGCTGGGGGTGGCGTTGCGCACGGGCGATCCCCGCAACCTCGCGCGGGCGATCGCCGGAGTCCTCGCCGGAGCGGCCGATGCGAGGCGGCTGACGGCCGGCGGTGCGCCTATGCGCCCGGGTCGCCCACCGCAAGCGGTGGAGGAGCATGCTGGATCGACGCCGTAGAACGGTCCGCCGCCCTCACGCGCGGCGTCGCCAGCCAGTTGACGACCTCGCCCGCCGCGACGAACGCCGCGCGGGTGAACGGCCCGTCGCCGGTCACCGAGAAGATCTCATAGTCGAGCTCGCTGAGCAGTTCCCACGGCGCCTCGGGTGCGGAGCCATACAGCGCCGACGCCTCGGCGACGTGCTCGAATACGATCACCGGTCGCGCCTCGCGCAGCACCGACATACCGCCTTCGAGCACGGCGAGCTCGGCGCCCTCGACGTCGATCTTGACGACGCTCGGCCTCAGATCGCCGATCTCTGCGTCGAGCGTCGAAACCTCCACTGTGATCCGCTCGGGGCGGCCACGCTCGTCGCTGATCTCGGGGCGCTCGCGCAGGCCGCTCCAGCCATCCAGCTTGGTGTAGTGACAGAACCGCGCCGTGTCGGCGCGGGCGCCGAGCGCCTTGCGCCGGCAGTCGACCTCCGGGAAGGCGCGCGCGACCTCCTCGGCCAGGCTTGGAATCGGCTCAAACGCGATGTGGCGCCCCCGCGGCGCGACCCGCACGGCCACCCGCAGCACCTGGCCCCGGTTGGTGCCGATGTCGATGTAACTGTCCCCGCCGCGCAGCGAGACGGCGAGTATCGCGGCGATCCCGACCTCCTCGCGCTGCGCCTGCCTGGTCGTCGCGTCGATCGCCGCCAGCAGCTCCGGGCGGTTCAGACGCCGGGACGCTGTCCCGACAGCTCGGCTGGCGAATCTCACGCGAGCATTCTCGCAACAAATCGCAGTGGGCGGCCACACCCCCGTGTGAAGATTTGACCTCGGTGCGCGCTATCGATCCGATCGCCGAGGAGCCACCGCCAACGGTGCTGCTGGTGGCGCAGCTGTGGGGCAGAGATGGCGGCGTGGCCGCCCACGTCATGGCGAGCGCGACGCTGCTCGCCCAGCATGGCGTGGACGTACAGGTGCTGGTCGCCGAAGTCCAGCCCGACGAAGGGACTCCCGGAGTGACCGTGCATCGCCGCCCCGAGCTGTTCGACGCGCGCGCCCCCATGCAAGCGAGGCTCGGAGAGTCCCTGGCAGCCAATCCAACCGTGATTCACTTCCACCGGCGCGCCGACGCCGGGCTGGTCGATGCCCTGCGCAGACATGCGCCGGTCGTGTTCAGCGCCCACGGGTACGCCGCGTGCACGTCGGGCACCTACTTCTTCGCCCCCGGCCAAGAATGCACGCGTGCGCACGGATTGGGGTGCGCCTTCAACCTGACCGTGCGCGGCTGCGCCCACACCCACCACCTCAAACCGTTCCCCGCAAAGTATCGGGAGGCGACGCAGGGACTGCAGACCCTCGGACGCGCCGATCTGGTGCTCGCCTACTCCAGCTCGATCGACCGGCACCTGGCCGCCAACGGCCTCGAGCGGCGGAGGGTGATTCCGCTGTTTGCCACAATGGCGCCAAAGGTCGGCTCGGGGCACGCGGCGCGGCGCCGGGTCGTCTTCGCGGGCAGGGTCGCGGGGCCGAAGGGTCCGGGGGTGCTGATCCACGCCGCCCGCGAAGTGGACGCCGAGTTCGTGATCTGCGGAGAGGGGCGCCAGCTCGAGATGATGCGCGCTCTGGCCCGTCGCCTGGGGGTCGAACGGCGCGTTCGCTTCAAGGGCTGGCTCAACCCCGACGCACTCGCGCAGGAGCTGGCGGACGCATCGGTGGTGGCGATGCCCTCGCGCTGGCCCGAGCCGTTCGGCCTGGTCGGAATCGAGGCGCTGGCCGCCGGCCGACCGGTGGTCGCGAGCGCCACCGGAGGGATCCTCGACTGGCTGCAGGACGGCGTCAACGGGTTGAGCGTGCGACCGGGAGACGCGCGCGATCTGGCGCGCGCGCTCAACGAGCTGCTGGCCGATCCACAGCGCCAGAGCGCCATGGGGACCGCCGGCAGGGAGATGGTCGGCGCCCGGTTCTCCCCCGAGCGCCATCTCGCAGCGTTGCTCGAGGCCTACCGAACGGCCCGCTCGACGTGGCGGTCCTCCGCTCCCGGCCAGCTGCCCACCGCCGTCTGAGTGGACGCATGACGGTCCGAGCCAAGGACGTTGTCCAACAGCTCCCTCACGACCCGCGCAGCACGCCCCGCGCTCATGCTCTGCTCGGCGAACGCGCGCCCCCGTGCGCCAAGCGCTTTGCGCGCGCCCTCATCGGCGAGCATGTCCTGAATGGCGCCGGCCAGCGCCTGTGACGTCGGCTGCACGATCTGGGCCGCTCGCGCACGAGCGAGCTCCCACCAGCTGCGGGGACCGTCGATGGCGAGCACGGGTCTGCCGGACGCAAGCGAGGCCGCCAGTGTCGTCTTGCGTGAGGTCGGACCGTCGGTTTCGGCGAACAGCAGGACATCGCATCCCGCGAGCTCACTCGCCAACTCCTCGCGCGCGAGGATTCCCGAGAAGGACACCCGATCCGCGATCCGGCGAGCCCGTGCACCGCTGAGCCACATCTCCCCGGCGGCCGACTGAGGGCCGGGCGCCCCGAGCAACCTCAGCTGCGCAGGGACACCTCGATCCTCGAGGAGGCGCAGAGCGTCGAGCGTGATGGACGCCGCCGCTCCCTCGGAGGAGTAGCCGAACAGCCCCACCGCCGCAGGAGGCCCGGCGTCGACCGGCCCGGCGGCACCATTGGCCGCGGCGACCGACGGCAGGTTCGAGAACACCGGCGCGATCGCCCTGCTCCGCCGGGGCAGCCATAGTCGCGACGCGACCCACTTGGCCTGAAAGTCGACGGTGAGGAGGACCGCCGAGGAGGCGCTTACGACGTCGATCAGCGCCGCGCGCTGAGTGAGCGCCCACGCCGTACCACGCCAGCCCCGGCGCCTCCAGGGATAGGCGAGCTCGTGGAGCAGGGTGACCAGCGGCCTCCCCGAGCTACGCAGAGCCGACAGCACCGGATGGATGAACAGCGGAACCCCCCGATACGAGTAGGCGAACACCGAGTAGTGCAGCAGGACGACATCCGGTGGGTCACGATGTAGCTCCGTGTCGAGGTTTCTCGTCCAGTCTCGAACCTCCTGCCATGTCGCGCGCGGGGAGGTCTGACTGCGCGAGAGCCAGTGCAGGCGGCACGAGACGGCCTCCTCCTCCAGCGCATTGGCGAGCAACTCTGCGTGGTCGCGCACCCCGCAGATCGAGCTCAGCGAGACGCCCACGACCGCGAGCCGGACCGCTCGCCTGCCCTCAGACCGGGCTCGATCCATCTCACTGTGAGCCCGCACTGGACCCATCTCCATGCGAGCCCGCACAGGGTCCATCTCCATGCGAGCCCGCACAGGGTCCATCTCCATGCGAGCCCGCACTGGACCCATCTCCATGCGAGCCCGCCCTGGACCCATCTCCGCCCGGCATCACGACCGCCTCTGGGCCACCGAGAATCTCCCCCCGATACGCCGCCTCGATCGACTCCGTCAGCGAACCCAGGTCCCCGGTCGGCAGGATCAGACCGTTGTGCCCGGGTGCGATCAGGTCCTTCATACCAGTGTCCTCGCTGGCGATGACCGGCACGCCGCAGGCGAGGGCCTCGGCCGCGCCGTAGGAAAATCCGTCCGCATAGGAGGGATGCACGCACAGCCGCGCCGAGCGCAGATGGGGTAGTGGATCGCCGGGCGCCGCGCTGATGCGGGGATCGTCAGCGCAGGCCCGCTCGATGAAGCGCCTCATGCCCGGCGATTTACACCCTCCGACAAGGACGAGGCGCATGTCCGCAGCCTGGGGAAGCCGGCGAACGGCGTCCACGAGCAGGGGAACGCCCTTGGCGACGGACAGGCCTCCCACGTAGACGATCTCGAAGGCTCCGGATGCGGAGGTGGGAGCGGGCGTGAAGCGCAGCGCGGGCGTCAGCGGGAACAGCGACAACGCGTCCTCGCGGACGCCCTCCTCGAGGAACGACTCCCACGCATATCGAGAGCTGACATAAATGCGGTTGGCGCGGGCATATTCGAGGAGATAGCGCCTGGCGACATGTGTGCCGTATGAGCGCTCGATCGGATACTGGCGGTGCGCCCGCGCATGTTGGCGCGCGATCCGGCGCACGTGCACCCCGCCGGAGACGAGCGCGACCGTCTCATAGCGTCTCTTCCTGGCCGCCCGAAACTGCCCGAGCGCCTGATGGTCGAATGCGATCAGGTGATCGGCCTGGGGCAGGCGCTCGGTGGCGTAGGCGTCGAACTCGGCGCCGCTCCTCCATACGCGCCATGCGGGAGACACGCGTCCCAGCGGACCGAGCACCGTGGCAAGCCGTAAGCGCAGCCCCCGGGAGGACGCCGTCGGCCGGGTATCGGACGACGCGCAGATGCAGAGGTGTGGCTGGCTGCGACGATCGAGCGCGCCGGCGATCTCCTGCAGGTGGCGCCCGAGGCCGGCCACCCCCGGTCGGGCGGCGCAGGACACGACAACGCGGCCCGACGGCAGAGCCGACTCCTGCGCAGCCTCGACTCGCGCGCGCCACTGCGGCCCGAGGATTTGGCCCCCCTCCTCCCGCACGCCCGCAGACGGGGGAGACTCAGCCGGGGAGGCGGTCATGGCCCAACACGGTCATAGCCCCACAGAGCGACGAGATCGCGGCCCAGATACTCGCTCAGCGCCACGACCTCCCCCTTGAAGCGCTCACGCAACTCGAGCAGGAAGCGCTCGTCGGGCGGCTGCGGCCTGCCCCATACCAGACGCCGGCGCATCGCTCGAAACGCGTCGCGGCGCAGGCGCTTGGGCACAAGCGTCTTGACAGCCCTATTCACGGTTCCCGCCACCGGCCCCCGTCCCACGTACAGCGCGCGAATCAGGCCGTCGAGGCGCACGGCACGCACCTGGACTTTCGTGCGATTGGTCTCCAGCGCCTGGATTGGAGCGGTGTCGTCCACGTCGAGGAAGCGCAGCACGCGGCGCACGGTGGCCTCGTTGTCGGCGCGAAAGTCATCGTAGATCAGCACCAGCACCTGCTCGGGCGGGAAGCAGGCGTGATAGCGGCGCAACTGCTCGACATAGCGCACGTGGTCTGAGTAGAGCAGCGCCTGCGGCCAGCGCGAGGAGCGCGGGATGTGCCGGCCCCGGCGCCTCTCCCGCTCGAGCGAGATCGCCCGCCGGAAGTCCTTCTCGGTCTCGACGTGGTGAAGCAGCCAGTGCAGGTGCAGCGAGCGCAGGAAGCTCGCGGGCTCACGCAGGATCGCAATGATGCGCGCGTCCGGTCGCAGCGCCGCGATCTGGCCGGGGGCGGCGCGAGACCAGAGGTACTGCGGCGAGGCCTCCCCCACGCGCTGCTCGGGGCTCGCGGGCGCGAACAGCGACAGATACTCCTCGAGCGTCTCCGGATCCCCCGTCGCCGCCCGCGCGTCGCGCTGGCGCACGTCGCTCGCAAAGAACTTCGGCTCCTTGCGCTCGGGCATGTAGATCTGCGGGTGACGCCGCAGCATCTCATACAGCGCCGTGGTGCCGCACTTGTGATGGCCCACGATGAAGAAGTCCGGAGCCCCCTGCCCCAGCGACGTTTCCCCGCTCGCAGCCGATCGGCTCACAGCGTCGAGGCCCACCTTGTGATCGGCGGCTCCGATTTCAGTCGATGCCGCCATAGCCCCACAGGCTGACGAGGTCACGATCGAGGTACTCACTGAGCGCCACGACCTCGCTCTTGAAGCGGCGGCGCAGCTCCAGCATCAAGCCGTCGTCGGGCGCCCGCGGGCTGGCGTGAACGATGCGACGCTGAGTCGCCCTCAAGGCCCCGCGCCGCAGACCGCTGGGCGTGAGCGCCTTGACCGCGGCCTTCGCCGCCCGCGACGCCGGACCGCGTCCCACCGACACAGCGTGAACCAGTTCGTCGAGCTGCTGCGAGCGCATACGGACCGACGGATTCGCCGTGCTCACCTCGATCGGACGAGTACCGTCCACCTCGAGGAAGCCCAGCACGCGGCGCACGGTCGCCTCGTTGTCGGCGCGAAAATCGTCGTAGATCAGCACCAACACCTGCTCTGGTGGGAACCGGGCGTGATAGCGGCGCAACTGCTCGACGTAGCGCACGTGATCGGAGTACTGCAGCAGTTGCGGCCGATGCGAGCGGCGCGGGACATGCCGGCCCTCGCGCCTGGCGCCCTCCAGGGCGATCGCCCTGCGCAGGTCCTTCTGCGTCTCGACATGAGTCTGCAGCAGCTGCAGATGCAGCGAGCGCAGGAAGCTCGCGGGCTCGCGCAGGATCGCGATGATGCGCGCGGCGGGCTGCACGTCGGCGATGCCGCTCGCCGCGGTGCGGGACCAGAGATAGGACGAGGACGCCTCACCCACGCGCTGCTGTGGGTCCGCTTCGGCGAACAGCGCCGTGTAGTCGGCAAGCGTCTCGGGGAGCTCACCAGCTCGCGGCGGCCGGAAGCGGGGGCGCATATCGCTGGAGAAGAACCATGGCTCCTTGAGGTCGGACATGTAGATCTGGGGATGGTCCTGCAACATCTCGTACAACGCCGTCGTGCCGCTCTTCGCGTGACCGACGATGAAGAAGTCGGGAACCCTGCCCTGCTCGGTCCCCCGGACCGGAGCCATCGCTTCAACCGACTCTCTCATAGCCCCACAGCCTCACAAGGTCGCGATCCAGGTACTCGCTGAGCGCCGCGACCTCGGGCTTGAAGCGGCGACGCAGCTCGAGCATCACTCTTTCATCGGGCGGACGCGGAGCGGTGAAGAAAATGCGATCACGGATCGCCAGGGCCGAGCGCCGGCTGAGTCCTGCAGACCCGCCCACACCGGAAGCAGACGCCACCGCGCTCGCCGACGCTCTGGCGACGCGCGCGAGCGGACCCTGTCCGACGGATGCCGCATGGACCAGTTCGTGCAGGCGCCGTCCCCGCACGCCCACCGTCGGGTTGGCATCGCTCACCGCGACCGGGACGGTGCCCTCAACATCCAGAAAGCGCAGCACTCTGCGCACGGTGGCCTCGTTGTCGGCGCGAAAATCGTCGTAGATCAGCACCAGCACCTGCTCGGGCGGAAAGGCCGCGTGATACCGGCGCAGCTGCTCGACGTAGCGCACGTGCTCGGAGTAGAGGAGCATCTGCGGGCGCAGGGACTGGCGGGGAATGCGCCCGCCCTGGCGCCGGGTCTCCTCGAGGGCGATCGCCCTGCCGAGATCCTGCTCGTCCTCGTTGTAGGACTGGACGAACTGCAGGTGCAGCGAGCGCAGGAAGCTCGCAGGCTCGCGCAGAATCGCGACGATGCGCGCGGCGGGCTGCAGCTGGGCGATGTGGGCCGCGGCGGCGCGCGACCACAGGTACTGCGGTGAGGCCTCCCCGGCGCGCTGATCCGGACGGGCATCCTCGAATAGGGACAGGTACTCATCGAGTGTCTCGGGATCCCCCGTGGGCTGCCTCGGAGGAGGAGATCGCAACTCGCTCGCGAAGTACCGCGGCTCCTTCAGCACCGGCATGTAGATCTGCGGATGCCGTTTCAGGGTCGCGTGCAGGGCCGTCGTTCCACACTTGGGATGGCCGACGATAAAGAAATCGGGAACCCGCATCCGCGGTGCCTGCGAGGCGGCAGTCCCGGGAACCGGCGTCTGCGACGCCTGCGAGGCGGCAGTCCCGGGAACCAGCGTCTGCGACGCCTGCGAGGCGGCCATCCCAGGAACCCGTGTCCGTGGCGCGACCGTCCCGCCAACCCGCGTTGGCGACGCCTGCATGGCGGCCGTCTCCGGCGCCCCATCCATGCCCGCTTCGGTCAGAGCAGAAGCCGGGCTGCCGCTATGACTCAAAGCAGCCCACCTCCGCCCGTTCCCGCGGCGATCATCGAGGCGGACCGGTAGTAGTCGCTCTGCTCCCGCAGGAGCGAGACCGTGGCGAAGGCCGACAGCTGGCCGTCGATTATCACCATCACCCGTTCGCAGATGTCAAGCGTGGACATCCGGTGGGCGATGATGAACAGCGTGAGGTCGTGCTTGAGCGCGCTCAGCGACTTCTGGATGAGTATCTCGGAGTGCGGATCGAGCGCACTCGTCGGCTCGTCGAGCACGAGCACCTCCGGTCGCGCCGCGAGGGCGCGCGCTAGACAGATCCGCTGCTGCTGGCCGCCCGAGACCGCGTCGGCGCGCGGACCGACGATCGTGTCATAGCCATTCGGCCACGCCATGATCTCCTCGTGGATGCCGGCGAGCTGCCCGGCGCGCTTGACAGCCTCGTCGTCAATCGGGCGGAAGTACCGGATGTTCGCCGCCACCGACGCGTGCAGCAGCCGGGGCTCCTGGGGTACATATGCGACCTGTCGATGCCAGTCCTCGGAGGCGAATCGCTCGGCCGGCATGCCGTTCACCAGATAGCGCCCCTCCCTGGGGGCCCTGAGCCGCAGCAGGATCTGGATCAACGTCGACTTGCCCGCCCCCGACGGGCCGATGATGCCGACGGTCTCGCCGGCGAGCACCTCGAAGCTGACATCCGAGAGCACCGGCCGCCCGGGGCTGTAGGAGAAGTAGACGTGCTCGAAGGCCAGCGTCCGCACCGCCTGCAGCGACTGCGTGCCCTCGGGCGGGACGCTCTCGGTGTAGCGCCGCTCGGCCGCCTGCAGGCGCTCGATGAACGGCAGCGACTGGCGCAGGCCCTGCCAGGAGCCCTGAATCTGCTGGCCGAAGAGCCCCGCCCGCACGAGCAGCAGGACGATTGCCCCGATCGAGGCCACGTGCGCTCTGCCGGTCTCATACAGGGCGTAGAGGAACGCCACGAGCAGCAGGTAGATCACGCTCTGGTAGATGCCGCCGACGAGGCGCCCGACCACCTGCGTGCGATAGAAGAGGTCGCGCGCGGAGGCCGCCAGGCGATCGCTGCGGCTGCGCTGCGCCCCGGCAACGCCGAACACGTGCGTCTCCTCGGCCACCCTGATCGCCTCTCCGAGCCCCCCCGCATACTCGACCTGAGCGCGCGAGAGCGCGCGGGAGCGATTGACCCCCATCGCCCGCAGCGGCCGCAGCGACGCGAACACGAGCACGGACCCAACCAGCACGAGGCCCGCCGCTAGCGGGTTGAGCACCACCGCGGTGACCATCAGGACGACGAACGTGAACAGGGCGATCACCAGATTTGCCGTCTGCAGTGAGGCGTTCGTCGCCTGGAGCACCTGGCTTGTCATGATCTCCTGCAGGTGTCCCTCACGGTCCTGGGACTGCACTTCCCACGAGGCGCGCGTGAACGCATGGAACAGGCGCGTTCGCATCCGGGCCTGCACGTCGGCGGAGATCCGCGCCGGCAGGATGGACATCGGCGCCTGTAGCATCAGGCGCAGGAGCGCGAGGCCCCCGGCGATTGCGAACAGTGTCGTGATCGGCAGATGTACATGCAGCAGACCGACCCCGGCGTGCGCCGAGGCTTTGTTGACGAGCGTGACCGCGATCTGCGCGAGGACCGCGAGAATCGCGGCTTCGGTGGATCCCGATGCGATCGAGAAGAGCACGAGCGCCGCGACCGTCCGGCGGCGCTCACCAACCAGCACCTTCATCTGCGCGTAGGTGGATCTCGGCGAGCGATCCTCGCGCCCGCGCTGGCGGCGGCGGGGTAGCCGCGAACCGGTCAACTCACACCCCCGCCGAGATCGCCGGATCGATCGCCTCATACCCTGCGCGCCCGCGTTGCGCAGGCCTGCGCCTCGAACCCGCAAGCCAGTAGGCAGCGATTCCAACTGCAAACCAGAAGAACGGGCCGGCCGGCGAGGTGTAGGTGGTCGGTCCGCTGAAGCCCATGATCACGAGCGCCAGCACAGCCGCGAACACAGCCGCCAGATCGATCCGCAGCTCGAGGTCCTCGACCTGCCGCAGCCGGCGCAGTACCAGCACGATGAGCTTGACCGTGAGCCCAATCCACAACAGCAGGCCGACCACCCCCAGTTCCAGCACCACCGAGTTGTACTGGGACTCCGCGCTCACCGAGTGTTCTTCGATGACCGTCTTGTTGACTCCGCCAAAGCCCGTCGCCGCTGCCACCGTGGCAAGGCCGACGCCGAAGGGCGCGTTGGAGATGTCGGAGGGGATCTGATTCAAGGTTCGTCCCTTGGTGTCGACGGAGGTGGACGTCGCCTGTTCGGGGCTCGCGATCGAGGCGTAGCGCGAGAACACGCCCGAGCCCTCCGTGCTGGCGATCGCCGCGCCCACGCCGACCGTGAGGCCCGCCACCACCAGCAGCGCCGCGAGCGGGCGTAGCGCGCGCCCCCCGGCGTAGACCGAGAGCGCGGCGAAGGCGAGCACCGCGACGACCGCGGCGATCACCGAAGTGCGCGACGCAGAGGTGGCGACAGCGGCCACCGCGCCGAGGCAGAGCAGTGCGATGAGCCATCGTCGACGCCAGCGAACGATCAGAAACAGCGCCAGGATCGCGGGCAGCGCGATCACCGCCACCGCACCGCCGAAGCCCGAGCTCGCGCCCAGTGCAGGCGGGCGCACCCGGGCAACGCCTTCGCTGCGGTAGGTTCGGCCCCCCTGGCCTTTGGCTCCGCCGCCTTCGGCGAGTTCTCGGTAGCCCGGCCCCCAACTGGACAGCTGAGCCGGGCTGAGTCGTGACTGGTATACCCCCACCACGCCGTTGGCGAGCGCGATCACGCCCAGCAGGATGAAGAGGTTGCGCAGACGCTCCCGGGAGCGCATCAGCAGATATCCGAAGAAGAAGAACGGCATCCACTCCAGCTGCTGCCTGAAGCCGCCCAGCACCTTCAGGATGCCGCGCGTCTGCGGGTTGAAGCTCTCGACCAGCGTGAGTGCGACAAACGCCAGCACCCAGCCCGACAGGGGGGGCAGCTTCACACGCTCGCGCCTGGCGAGGATCCGCGCGACGGCGCCGAGGCTGATCGCGATGATCAACACGTCACGGCTGGCCGACGCCGCGGAGCCCCCCCCGCTGCCGAGCTTGACCGGCCCTTCGAGCAGTCCGAGGTAGAGCGCGATGAGCGCAAGCGTCACCGCGTAGCGGGTGCTCACGAGCAGCACCACCACCCCCAGCGCCGCGAGCATCACCGCGAGCGTCAGCAGGATGCTTGGATGGTGCACCTCCCGGACGACGCCGAGCGCGATCGCAAGGGCGATAAGCCCGGTGAGCCCCGGCGCCAGCAGCTCGCGCGCGCGCCCGCCGCCGGTGGCCCGCGGGGCGCCTCCGATTGGACTCGACAGGCGCGGGTAGGAGGCCATCCGGCGATCAGCTTGCGCTCGCGCTTGGGCTGGGGCGCTCGCCGTAGGAAGAGAAGAAGCCGTGCTTTCTGATCTCTCCACGCGACACGGCGTTGGCGACGACCCCCAGCACCGGGGCGGTGGAAGAGCGCGACAGAAGCTGCACGAGCCTTTGCCCCGAGGGTTCGCGCGTGTGTTCTAGCCTTGCGACGATCACGATCCCATCGACCATCCGCAGCAGCGACATGGCGTCGCTCACCTGCAGCGGCGGGGCGTCGATCAGCACATAGTCGTAGTCGGCGGCGGCGGTGGCGCGCAGCAGCTCCTGCATCGCCGGACTCGCAAGCAGCGCCGGTGGATTGGCGACCGGACCACCGCCCGCGAGCACCGACAGCGAGCCGGTGCGGCGGGCCTGCGCGATCGTCGACACCGCCGCGGCTGGCTGCTCGGACGCGAACCCGACTTCGGGCGCCAGCGCTCCGACGTGCTGCATGGCGCCCTCGAAGGTGACCGCCCCCGTGAGCACCTCCGCCAGCCCGCGGCGCGAGCCCAGCGAGAGTAGACCGGCCTGCGCCGGGCGGCGCAGATCGGCCTCGATCACCGCGACCCGCGCGCCGGCGTCGCGTTGGACGAGCGCCAGGTTGGCGACAAGCGTCGACTTGCCGTCGCCGGCGTCGGCGCTGAGGAACAGGATCAGCCGCGGCGAGGATCGCCCATGGTGCTCGAGCATGTCCCCGAGTTGAAGCGACATGTGCAGCGCCCGCAGCGGCTCCAGCAGCCGCTCAGCGGGCCTTGGCGAGCCATCCTGGTGCACGACCGACGCCTTCGCCTTAGGCAGCGCGACGAGAACCTGTGTGTGGAAGACCCGCTCGACGTCGGCGAGCGAGCGCAGCCGGCGCTCGAACCGATCGACGCCGTAGGCGAGCGCAGCGGCCAGGGCGAGTCCGATCACGAATCCGAAGATCGCGTTTTTTTTCGGCGCCGGCGCGATCGATTCCGCAGCGCTTGGCTTGGCGACTCCCACCTGCTGGACGCCGGAAACCGACAGATCGGATTCAAGCTGGCTGATCCTCGCGCTGAGCGTGGCGGTCTGCAGGGTGGCGCTGGCGAGGCCGGCGCTTCTGTTCGCGGTGGAGCCCTGCCCCTTCGGGGCGCTCGACGCCACCTGCTCGCTGGCTTCGATTCTGTGCAGCTGACGACGCGTGGTGTCGATCGCCGCTTTGACAGCGTGCTGGTAGCTCGTCTGGTGCTGCTTGATGTAGGCCTGCGCGTAGGCGTTTGCCAGCAGCGTCGCCACCCTGGGCCCATGGGCTTCCGCGATGATCTCGATGAAGTCGCTGTTGGCGACCGCCTTCGCGCGGACTTTGCCGCGCGCCGCCGCCAGCTCGTGCTTTTCGCGCAACTGACGGCGGATGCCTTCGCCGATCGTCGAATTGAGCAGGTTGGCCTGGTCGCCAAGCTGGGTGGGGCTCAAGCTCGTTTTGCCAAGCGTGCTGTTGAGGGCTGCCTGCTGTTCGGAGGAGCCAAAGTACAGCTCGGTCTTCGCCTGATAGATGGCCGGCTGATGGCGGTAGTAGACGTAGGTCCCGGCCGCGACCAGCACCCCGACGATCAGGATCAGCCACTTGCGTCGCCACAGTGGAGCGAAGATCGCGGCGGCGTCGGTTGTCTCGTTCATCGACTACGGTTCCATGTTGACGGTCACAGTGAGACCCGGCGCTCCCGCGGCTACGCCCGGAGATGGGCAAGCATCGGCCATGGCTGACCGCGGGATGTGAAGCTCTTGTAAAAAATCGAGTCGGGAATCATGCTTCGCGCTCGAGGGCCAGCGGCGAGGTAACCCGCAAAGGGGCGGTCGTGGACGGCGCTGGGAACAGATCGATCATCTGCTTCGCCACCCACGGAGATGACCATCTCGACGCCCAGCGCATCCGCCGCCTGCTGGAGCCCCTGCGGCCGGAGCCCTACGCCTTCGCCTACAAGCGCAAGGTCGCTTCGGCGATCGGCCTGCTGAGAGCCGCCCGCCGGCGACGTCCGAGCCTGATCGTGATGGAGGGCACCGGCATCGCGGGCGGGGTTGCGGTGATCGCGATCGACGCCCTCCTCGG
>DATMPY010000111.1:0-7157 GCA_035566955.1 Solirubrobacteraceae bacterium
CCACCGCGCCTTCCGCCAAGCGTCCGGTCATCACGCCCCCCGCCACCGCACCTTCCGCCAAGCGTCCGGCCATCACGCCCCCCGCCAAGCGTCGCAAAGGCGCGGCCCAGATCCACCGCGAGGACCGCGCAGGCCATCGCCATCAGGACGAGGGAGAACCCGAGCGGGTGCCACCAGCCGGTCCAGATCATCACCAGCGCTCCCACAGTCTCGATGCACAGACTGAGACCCACGGCAAAGCCGCAGGCCGATAGGAGATCGTCGCACCCAAGCCGCGTGAGCAGCGCCCCCCCGGGGACCAGGCAGGCGGCCACGAGCACCAGGAGCGGCCGCGCGACTCCACCGGAATCGACGGCCGACACCACCACGGCCGCTGGGGCCAAGGCGATCAGCAGGCAGTCGACCGCAGCGCGCGTCCGCGGATCCTCCGCCCAGGGCCCGCGCCTCTCCCTCGAGGGCAAATCCGCTTGCGAGCCTGGGCTCATCGGCTCCTCCCCAGGCAGCCCGCCATATACGCGAATGGTCCGTAGGCGACGCCGATGCGCTCGAGCCGACTCAGGCTGCGAGGAAACACCGCTCCCCTGGCAGCGTTCTTTCTGGATCCGGGGTCCATGAAGTAGCGGATGCCCTGTGGTGCGCGCGACACGATCGACCAGCGGTCTGGTCCCACGATGATCTGCTTGGTCAGCATCGCCCCGAGCCCAATCCCGTAACCGAGCACCTGCTGGCGCAGACGGGCCAAGGTATTGGGATGACGATGCCACACAATCGCCCCCGGTTCATACGCCAGCCGGCGCCCCGCACGCAACAGCCGGATGCAGATGTCGAGATCCTCGCCACCACGGGTGCGCGTACCGGCCCCGAGCGCGGGATCGAACCCGCCCAGGTCACGTATCACCGCCGTCCTGAACGCCATGTTCGCTCCCGACCCGAAATATCCAGCGGTGTACGGGAACAGGGGCTGGTCGAGGGGAGGGTCCTCCAGCGTGTAGGTCCGCTGACTGAACCCCTTGCCAAAGCTCGCAAAACGCTCGGCCAGAACCTGGGTGGGCGTCTCGAGCTCGAATGGAAGGATCAGCCCGGTCACGCAATCGACGCTAGGGGACCTGACGAACGCCGTGCGGAGGGCCCGCACCCAGGCTCGATCGACGACGATGTCGTCGTCGGTGAATGCCACGATGTCTCCGCGCGCCGCGCCCAGGCCCGCGTTGCGGGCCCGCGATAGACCGCGACGGTGCTCCTCCACATAGTGGACCAGCCGATCCCCCCCGAAACGCTCTTCGAGGGTGCGCTCGAGCGTTGAGAGCACAGGCCGGTTCTCGACGACCACGATCTCGAGCGCTTCGTCGCCGCAGGCGCGGATCGCCTCCACGCAGCTGATGACCTGCTCGACGTTCGCGCACGTAGTTACCACGACGCTCAGCAGGCCGGCCGGCGCGTCGGGAGGCCCACCGGACGCGCCGGGAGACCCACCGGGAGCGTAGGGAGACGCACCGGGTGCTCCGGGAAGCCCACCGGGCGCTTCGTGAGGCCCACCGCGCGCTATGGGAAGCCCACCGGGCGCTTCGTGAGGCCCGGCCGCGAGCTCCCCCGCCGCGGCCAGGCCGTCGAGTGAGACCGTGCCATCCGCGGACACCTCGAGCGCTGTCCAGCCCAGGGGGAGTCCGTCACGGCGCACAAGCGCCACCAGGCGGTGGTGGAGGCTCCCGCCGGCGTTGGCGGGAAGCCGCAGCCCGGCCGTCCCCTGCTCGATGTCGATCAGCCGAACAGCGACCGGTGTCTCCCCGTCGAGGCACTCCGGCAATGTCTTGAGGAGGGTCGTTGGGGTGGTCCTCAACGTCCCGATCCTACTCTCCACCCGAGCGTGCGCCGCACCCTTCGCACCGCGCGGAAGCCACGGGTGCGCAGCCGCTCGTGACCCCAGGCGGGTGGGGCGCCCCGCCCGTCCAGGACCCGCGCGATCTGCTGCGCGCCGGTGGAGCTGCGCACGGTCCAGCGGGCGATCGCCCAGGGATCGTCCGCGCGGTGGGAGAGCGCGTTCTTGACCGCGGCCGCCGACTGGAACCCAGCCGCCACGACCGCCTCCCGCACGCGCCGATCGTAGGCTCCGTGTGGATAGGAGAAGGTCTCCACGCGCCGACCCAGCAGCTGCTCGAGCTGGCGCTTGCTGCCCAACACCTCGCCCTCCAGCTCAGGCACGCTCAGCTCGTCCAGCCGAGGATGCGTGACGCTGTGCGCCCCCAGCTCGACCGCGTCCGGCCGGTCGGCCAGGAGCCCCAGTTGGTCGAGGCCAATCATCGACCTGGCGCCAACCTGGCCCGTGGTCACGTAGACGGTGGCGCGGAGACCAACCTCACAGAGCAGCTCGATCGCAGCCGCGGTGTCGTCGTAGCCGTCGTCGAAGGTGATCGCCACCACGTGCTCCGGCAGCGGGCCCCGCATCCGCAGACCGTTGGCGATCTCGCCGACGGTCACTGGAATCCGCCCGCTCGCGACGATCGCGTCGAGATGGCTCGCAAACTGCTCACGAGCGACCGCGAACCGGTCAGCCATGCCGGCGGCCTCTCTGGGCACCCTGTGATAGAGCAGGACTGGTATCGCGCCTGTCACGTCACTCCGGCAACGGTCCGATAATCCGGCTCGACGAACGCGAGCCGCGCGCCACCCACTCACTCCGACGTCGAGCCCTGCAAGCCCGCTTCCACGACCAGCGTCCCGAGCAGATCGCCCGCGGTGTCATCGTGCGCTGAGCGTCGTGGCGCGTAATCGTGCTGAGAATGTCGCTGAGCGTCATCGCGCTGTGCGCGTTGTGGCCCGCGCAGGCGCTCGCGGAGGATCGTCCGCAGCACCCGCCCGCCGTCGCGAAACGTGCGGAGGTTGCTCTGGCCGTGGATGCGGTCACGCTCGTAGCTCGGCACCTCGCAGACGGCCAGGCCCGCCCTGGCGATCCGGATGTTGATCAGGGTCTCCACCTCGAAGCCCGCGCAATCGACGCTCATCGCCGGCAGGCAGTGACGCCAGAAGGCGTTGTAGCCGTAGCACAGGTCCGTGTATTGCGTTTTGAACAGGAGGTTGACGGTGCCACTCAGGATCCGGTTGCCGACCAAGCGCAGGCGCGTAATGTCCGAGCTGCCTCCCCCCGAACGAAAGCGGGTGCCCTTGGCGAAGTCGGCTCCGTGCAGCAGCGCCTCGACGAACGCTGGGATCTCCTGGGGATCGGCCGATCCATCGGCGTCCATCATCACGAGGATGTCCCCCGTGGCCGCTTCGAAGCCGCTCAGCAGAGCGTTGCCCTTGCCGCGCCTGGTCTCGTGGAGAACCTTTGCTTCGGGCAGCACCTCGACGGCCACCTCGGGGGTGCCATCGGTGGACAGCCCGTCGACGATGATCACCTCGTGCACACCCGCGGGCAGGTCGCAGAGCACATGCGGGAGGTTGAGCGCCTCGTTGAGCGTCGGGATGACCACGCTCACCCGGGGATGCCGGCTCGCCCCGGCCGATCGGCTGCGCCGGAAGCGTTGCCTGGCCGCATCGACGGTGCTGACGAGCGCATATGCGTCGGCCTCGGAAGAGCCGGTGGCGGCGCCGGGCAGTTCGGAGGCCAAGGCACTTGGATCAGCGCGCCGGAGCCCTCCGGGCTCGGTCGGATTCGCTCCCTGCTGCGCCGACGCGAGCTTCGTCATGTCCGACACGCGCCAGCAACGGTCCCCGGCGCCCGAGACTTACGCGCCGATCCTCACAATTTTGGCCGTCCACCCACGGGCGCAAGTTGGCACGGACCGGGGCCGTTGCTGAGCAACGATCGCCGCGCCCGTCCGTGGCGGCTGATAGCTTCGCGTTGGTGCCTCGACCGGCGCGCGGTGACCGTCTCGGCGAGGAGGGGAGCAGCGATCTCATGTCAATCATCCATAACGCGGCGTCTGAGCACGAGCGGTGAGTGACGTGCATTCAGGCGATAGCACCGGCGCTCGCAGCGACCCGGAGGTCCGCGCCGCGCGCAGGCTGACGCTCGACCTCGACCCCTTCGTGTGGGAGGCACTCAAGGAGGAGTCCGCCCAGCTCGGCGTGTCGGTCGAGGAGCTCGCGCGCTTCTCGATGCTCTACTACCTCGCGGATCGCGACAGTGGACGCATCGCGCGACGGCTCCCCACCTCACAGCCGTCGGAAGAGCCGCACCCGCTGGGAAAACTGCTCTCTTAGCCCCCTACCGAACTTCCGGCCGGGTGTACGTGGCGAGGCGGATCTGATGCACGGGCTTGGGGTGGCGCCCGCCCCACCGAACTTCCGGCCGGGTGTACGTGGCGAGGAGCCGCTCTAGATCTGCGCCCTGTCCGCCATCGTGGTTGGGGACATGCCGCGGCTGGCGAGCTCCGCTGCCAGCGTCCTGCGTCCCCGGTGGTGTAGGCCGTGGATGGACCCCTCGCTCTTGCCGGTGAGCCTGGCGATCTCCATCGGCGTGAGACCCGCCACGTGGCGGAGGATCAGCACTTCGCGTTGCGCCGAGGGCAGCTTGGCGAGCGCGTCGTTGAGATCGCGCGTGCTTGCGCCGATCGCCGGATCGGCCTCGTCACGATCCGCCTTTCTGAGCTCCTCCACCGGGATCAGGCGCTCGCTGCGGATGTGATCGACGGCGACGTTGCGCGCAACCCTCAGGGCCCACCCCAAGAACGGGACGTCCTGCTCTTCGTATTTGCCGATCACCCTCATCAGCTTGGCGAACACGTGCTGGGTGATGTCCTCGGCCTCGTGATGGTTGTGAACGATGCTGCGCACGTAGCCGTAGATGTTCTCGGCGTAGCGCGCATAGAGGAACCCCATCGCTTCACGGTCGCCCGCCTGGGCTCGCTTGATCGCCTGGGACACGAGCCGGGAGTTGGCCTCCTCGCGGCGAGGTGCGCCGATCGTCGAGCGGCGAGGTGCGCCGGTCGACGCGCCAGCGGGACGATCCCGGTCGCGGGTTGCGGATCCCTCTCCGCTGGCCCAGGGGATCGCTTGCTCCGCCACTGTGATCTCCTCGGTTCCTGCCGTAACCACTGTCGCTACCCCCTGTATCGGCCATCGATCCCGGCACCATCTACAGCGGCCCGAATGCAGGCGATCCAGCCCCTCTCATGCCAGGCGAATGCTACTCATCATTGGCTAAAACGACGTTGGAAGCTTGTAGGAAATCAGCGTCCCCAACCTGTGACGATTGCGCGGTTGCCAGTGACAGGCAATGCCTTCGGCCTCAGCCGACTGGGCTGCCCATCCGCCACACGGCCCGGCCAGGCTCAAAACCCAAATGTAAACGCGAGCCATCCCTGCCGATGTGCTCAATGCAAATGGCTGAATCCGCTGGACCCCTCCGTTTTCCCTCTAGTTACCCCAACCCTGCCTCGCAGCTTGCGGCTGCTTGAGCGGCACCCTACCACATTCGACAGATGGCTGAACAGGGGTTTGGTAGCGAATAAATGTTTGTAGCCCCACAATCCTCACTTAAAAACTCAGCTTTATCCTAAATCAATCCAGGACCTGGGTCTCGGCTGGTTTGCAGCGCTTGCTCGGAGGCTATGCAGCCCCGCGCTTCATGAAGGGATCCTCCGCGCGGATCGTGTCCGGCCCAGAGAGCTCGAAGGCGGCGTGCAGCGCCCGCACCACCGACTCGACGCGGTCGCGGGGGATGACGCACGAGATCTTGATCGGGGAGGTGGAGATCATCTCGATGTTGAGACCCTCCGCGGCGAGCACCCTGAACACCTTCGCTGCCACCCCCGGATGCGAGCGCATGCCCGCGCCGACGATCGAGACCTTGCCCATCTCCTCGTGCGCGGTCAGCTCCGCGAACGCCTCGCCGGCGAGCGGCTGGAGCGCCGCGCGCGCGGCGCGCAGGTCCTCGCGCGGAACCGTGAACGAGATCTCCGCCTGGCCGCCCCCGGAGGTGGGCACGTTCTGGTCGATCATGTCGACGTCCACGCCCTCCTCGGCGAGCGCCTCGAAGATGCTCGCCGCCACGCCGGGCTTGTGGTGGACCCCCGTGAGGGTGACCATCGCCTCCGAGGTGGAGTGGGTGACGGCGGTGATGAGGGGCTTCTCGACGTGATCCATGCTCTCTCCTTCGGCGACCACAACGGTACCGGGACTATCCTCGAATGACGAGCGGCAGTGGATGCGCACCCCGTGGTTGCGGGCGTACTCGACCGAGCGCAGCTGCAGCACCCCCGCGCCGGAGGCGGCCATCTCGAGCATCTCCTCGAAGAAGACCACCGGCAGCTTGCGGGCGTCGGGCACGATCCGCGGGTCGGCGCTGAACACGCCCGCCACGTCGGTGTAGATTTCGCACACCTCCGCCCCCAGCGCGGCGGCCACGGCGACCGCGGTTGTGTCCGACCCCCCCCGGCCCAGGGTGGTGACGTCCTGGGTGGTCGTGGAGACACCCTGGAAGCCAGCGACCAGCACGATGTGATCCTCCTCCAGGGCCCCGCTGATGCGATCCGCGCGCACGTCGAGGATGCGCGCGCGGGTGTGGGAGGTGTCGGTCACGATCCCCGCCTGGGAGCCCGTCAGCGAGATCGCGCGGTGGCCGAGGTCGTTGATCGCCATCGCGCACAGCGCGCACGAGATCCGCTCCCCCGTGGAGAGCAGCATGTCCATCTCCCGGGGATCCGGCGCGCAGGAGACCTCCTCCGCCATCCCGATCAGCTCGTCCGTGGTCTTGCCCCGCGCGGAGAGCACCGCCACCACGCGCGCACCCGCCTCGCGCTTGTCCACGATCCGCCGCGCCGCCCGCTTGATCCGCTCGGCGTCCGCAACGGAGGTCCCGCCGAACTTCATCACCACGATCTCTGACACGCACGCAGGATATATAGCCCTATCCTGGGTGGTCTTACAATCTCAACACCCACACCCCACTCGATAGGGGGCAGCGCATGGCCTACCGCACGAGCATCTTCGTCGACTTCTGGAACTTCAGCCTGCAATGGCGCGATCGGGCGCATGGCGATCGGGTGGATTGGTCGCGGGTTCCCTCCGCGCTGCTGCGGGAGAGCGAACGGCAACTGCTGGGGGCGGGCTTCGGGGACGCGCTGCACCTGGAGGAGACCCTGGTGTATGCGTCCTATGACGAAGACGACGCGGGCCGGCGGCTGAAGGGGTGGCTGGACGCTTACCTGGACAAGCAG